>NZ_JAXDEO010000002.1:0-207193 GCF_035064975.1 Pseudomonas sp. YuFO20 | reverse complement strand
GGCGTCGGTGGGATCGCCATCGCCAGCAAGCCGGCGCCTACAGTAGTGGATCGGGTACGGCCGCGAGTGATTGGGTAGAATTCAATATTCTTGAGGTGATTGCCAACTTCGACAGGAAGTAAAAAAACCTTGGCTCAACATTCCGCCTTCTCACCATGGCTGGCACTCCTGTTTCTGTGCCTGACACTTGAAATACCCGCCCAGACCAGCGCCTGCCCGGCCGGCGAGAAGCAGGTGTGCCTGGACGGTTGCATCTGCCTGCCATTGCCTGACGACATCTACCAGATCGCCGGGCCGGCCCTCGCGCTGTGGCTGACCCAGGCCCGCGCCGAAGCAGCCATCGCCGGCACCCAACCCATTCCACCGCAGATCCGTTTACAACTGCTGCGCTGGTACGACCCTGGCGTCCTCGATGCCGCGCGCTACAAAGTCAGCGAAAACGGCCAGTTCAGCGCCGCCACCGCCATGCTGCAAAACCCCGACGTCGGTGCCGTGACATTGATCGACATCATCCTCTTTCGCGACGCCGAAACCGCCGAACAGAACGTCGCGCTCTGGGCCCACGAATTGAAGCATGTGCAGCAGTACCAGGAATGGGGGGTAGACGGATTTGCCCAGCGCTATACACAGGACTTCAATGCCGTGGAGGCGCCGGCTTATGCCATACAGGCCGAGGTCAGGCGGGCGGTGCGGGATCAGAAACAGGTGTCGCCTTGAAAGATCGCAGCCTGCGGTAGTGACTCGTGGGGCCATGAACCTGTCCCACCCAAAACAACTCCAACACGGTCATACCCCATGCACCCGTTACGTCAAAGCCTGCACAACGAACTGCACGCGCGCCCGTCACTGTATTTCGATGAACCGGCCCATGTGTTTCACCTGGCTTTCCTCGGCAGCGAACAGGTGTGCAATGCCTTTCTTCAGGAGTGCTGCCTGGCCGGCCTCGATCTGACTGCCGTCCAGGGCATTACCCAGCTCGACGGCCACGCGCTGAAATGGGAGCGCCATGCCGAGTTTTTCACCCTGACCCTGGTGGTCACTTCCTCCAGCGATGAGCTGTCCTGGACGGCGCTGCCCGACGTACTGGCGCAAAAAATCCAGGCGCATTTGCCGGCGCTGATCAATTCGGTGCAGATCGTGGTACGCGGCGAAGCGCAGCTGGAGCTGTCGCGCTACGGCTTCAAGGACCCGTGCGGTTCCTGCGTGGGGGGTGGCGATGCAGTGGTCTGGAGCGATTTTCGGATCAGCGAGGATGGCAGCAACCACCTGTTGTTCATCAACCGGCGCCTGAACGCGTACCGCCAGGGCCGGATGATCCGCCGCCTGCTGGAAATCGAGACCTACCGGATGATGGCCTCGTTATCCCTGACCATGGCCAAGGAAGTGAGCGCGCAGCTGGATGTCTTTGACAAGACCCTGGTCACCCTCTCGGAACGTAACGCCGACCCCGACGGCAGTAATGCCAAAGCCCTGCTGGCGGATATTTCCAACCTGTCTGCCCAGGTGGTCAGCAGCACCGCGAAAACCCGCCACCGCTTCAGTGCCACCCAGGCCTATGCCCAGTTGGTGTTCGAGCGCCTGGGTGAATTGCGCGAAAGTCATGTGGGTGATTGCCAGCGCCTTGGCGTGTTCATCGAACGCCGCTTCAAGCCCACCGTCCGGTACTGCACCGCCACCGAGCAGCGACTGGAGCATCTGGCCGAAAGCGTGGCCAACCTGGGCGATCTGCTGCAGGCACGGGTCCAGGTCGAAATGGAAGAACAAAACTCGGAAATCCTCAAGAGCCTGAACGCCCGCGCCGACGCGCAGATCAAGATCCAGCGCGCCGTGGAAGGCCTGTCGATCATTGCCATCAGCTACTACCTGCTCAGTCTCCTCAAGCTCGGTTACTCGGGGCTGCACCTGCTCGGCGTCGAGCTGACCCCGCGCGAGGCCATGTTCGCCATGGCGCCGCTCGCGATCGGGATTCTTGCTTGGATCATCCTTCATATCAAAAAAGTCAAAGAGCATTGAAACGCCGAAAGGATGACGGACTGCAGGCGAACAGCCGACTGAACCAGCGGGAGAAGGCGCTCAATTCGGAAAAGCCGAGGACTCCGGCAATTTCGCTCAAGGGATGGTGGGGGTTTGCCAGGTAACGGGTGGCCAGTTCCCTGCGCACTTGATCCAGCAGCGAAGAGAACGTTGCACCCTCGCGCGTCAGTTGCCGGTGCAGCGTCCGGCGGTCACGTCCAAGGTGGGCCGCCACCTGTTCTACGGAGCAGCGCCCGGTAGGCAGCAGGGTCCAGATCATCTGGTGCACCTGTTCCAGCACGGCGGTCCTGGAATCTTCGTGAATGCTTTTCAGGTACTGATGAACGTGCCGGGCCATTTCCGGATCGGCACTGGGCAGGGCGCGATCCAGATCACTGCTGCGACAGACAATGCCATCGAGCAAGCAGTTGAACTGTACCGCGGTACCAAACACACGCTGATGCCGGCCATCTTCCCGTGGCGCGCAGTGGCGAAAACACACGGCGGTTGGGTGCCAGTGGTCACCCAGCAGGGTCTTGAGCATCCGGTGAGTCACCGCTACCGCCAACTCTACGGACTGGCGTACGAACAAGTGGCTCACGGTCACCAGTTCAAGCCGCAGCACCGCCACGCCGGCGTTTTCTTCAATCTCCAGGACCAGCCCCTGATTGTGCAGATAAAGAAATTCCTGAAGCGCTTTCAAAGCCGAGCGCAGAGTTGGCTCGCGCCACAGCAGTGCCAGGGGCCCGAGATTGGAGGCTTTGCGACTTTCCGCCAGGCGCAGGCCGAAATCTTCCACGCCGGCTTGCCGCGCCGAACTGTCCAGCAACCGCGCCACCGCATCGATGGAAATTTTCAGGTCTGGCTGCAGCAAGCAGCGCGGCTCAAGACCGACAGCACGCAATTGCTGCATGGGATCGACGTTCATCGAGCGGGCAATTTCCGCGTAATTAGTGAGGCTGGCACTGCGAACAAGACCTTTCATTGAGGCGTTACCCATACGTTGCACATGTCCCGAGATGTCATGCCCGTGCCCCCTGGAGTCAATACGAGGGGCACTGGAATGCTTAGAGTTGAAAGCAACCACTCAACCTTGAGGAACTGCAGATGAACGAAGATCAAACCCGGACCGACACCCCAACCTGCGATGCCATGCGTGAAACCGGCAACTGGAATCCCGCCTGGGACTCACTGACCGAGCTGGATGCGCAATGGGTGGAAAAATTCTTCGGCATGGCCACACACCCGATACGCAAAGGGGTATTGGAACCCAAGACCTTCGAATTGATCGCCATCGCCGTCGATGCCTCCTGTACCCACATGTATGCCCCGGGCGTGCGTCGCCACATCCGCAAGGCACTGGAACTGGGCGTCACCATCGAGGAAATCCTCGCGGTGCTGCAGCTGACCTCGATACTGGGCATTCACAGCATGGCGCTCGGCGCACCGATCCTCATCGAGGAAGCCAAAAGACTCGCCGACGAGGGACCGGTACAAGGCACATTCTGAAATCATCACGACTCCTCCAGCTCTGATGCGAAGGCCGGATCGGCCTTCGCTTGTCCGCGCTTTACAATCCCCAGTGCAGCAACAGCAGCACCAGCCCGACCAGAAATACGGTTTCCCCGACCATCAGCAGGATTGGCTTGAGGCCGATCGTGGCGAGTTCCTTGAGCTGCGTCTTCATGCCCAGGGCGCTGATGGAGATCACCAGGCACCAGCGCGACAGTTCGTTGACAAAGCCTTGCACCGCCGGCGCGATCCAGCCGGTGCTGTTGATACAGGCCAGGAGCAGGAAGCCCACGGCGAACATGGGCAGCAGCGGAGGGCACTTGCCAGTGGCGTCCGCGCCCTGTGCACGAACTTGCCATCGCCGGCCAGAAAATTCATCGCGATACCGAGCAGCAGCGCGAACAGCATGACCGGTGCGCCATAGTGCTCGGCGAGGAAGGTCGCCGCGATGGCAACGATCACGCTGACGAAAAAACCCGGCGCAAGGTCGAGTGCGCGGGGGTGAATATTGACGAGAGCGATAGAGCTCATGGAGTTTTGTCCTCGCAGGCGATGCCATGGGGAGGTGAGCAACTGCCAGTGCGGCAGATGATTCACTCTAAGGCGATGGCCGCTGGAGAACTTCTCATTTGATGCCAGCGACCTTTCAATTGATGCCAGATTCGGCCGCTGGATTGCCGGGTCGAGCAGGGCGCCATGGACCCGGCGTAGCGTCGTTCATCCGACCAGGATCGATTCAGGCGAACTGCCCGCGGTGGCGAGTACGCGCAAATCCTTGCGCAATATCTTGCCCACCGTGGACTTGGGCAGTGCCGTCAGGAACCGCACCTGGCGCGGTACCTTGTAGGCCGCAAGGTGTGCGCGGCAGTGCTGGACCAGCGTGGCTTCGTCGAGTGTGGCGTTGGCCGCCTTGACGACGTAAAGGCAGACGGATTCACCACTGCGCTCATCCGGCATGCCGATCACCGCGCATTCGCTGACGCCTGGGCAACTGGCGACAACGACCTCCACTTCGTTGGGGTAGACGTTGAAACCCGAGACAATGATCAAGTCCTTTTTGCGATCGACGATCTTGAGCAAACCATCGGCGGCAAAGATGCCAATGTCTCCGGTGCGAAAGTAACCATCGGCGGTAAACGCCTTGGCATTGGCAGTGGCTTTTTGCCAGTAACCGGACATGATCTGCGGCCCCTTGGCGCAAATTTCCCCGGCCTCGCCGAGGGTGGCGGGTTGATCATCGTCCTTGAGCAGCACGATGTCGGTCGAAGGCAGGGGCAAGCCCACAGCCGCCGAAAACTGGCTGCGTCCCATGACGTTCAGGCACAAGATGGCCGACGTCTCGGAGAGGCCGTAGCCTTCGAGGATTTCCTGCCCGGTGATGGTCTTCCACTGTGTGGAGGTGGCCGGCAGAACCGCCGCGCCGCCGCCAATGGCCAGGCGCAGGCGCGAGAAATCCACTTCACCGATGCGCGGATGGCGGACCAGCGCGCCATACAGCGTATTGACCCCGGTCAACAGCGTCGGCCGGGCGTTGATCAGTGTGTCGACCAGGTCATCGCTGTTACGCGCATCGGGGACCAGCCAGTTCTCGGCGCCGGCCGAAAAACCGATCAGCAGATTGATCGTCAGGGCGAACACGTGGAACAGCGGTAGCGCTGTCACCACCACGTTGGCACCCTCGGTGTCGAACATGTCAGGCAGAAAAGCACGCGCCTGCAGGATGTTGGCGATCAGATTGCGGTGTGACAGCGCCGCACCTTTCGAGGGGCCCGTGGTACCCCCGGTGTACTGCAGAAAGAGCAAGTCGTCGCCCGTCAGCTCGACCGGTGTCAACGCCAGCTGGCCGCCCTCGTGCAGGGCATCGGTGAAACGCGTTATCGGAAAGGCCGGCGAGGAGGGGAGGTCGAACTCGCCGTTCCCCACGGGCCCGTCCAGGGTGTCGCCGGGGTGGACCACGATGACTTTCCTGATGGTGGTGCTGACCAGTATCGATTCCAGCGCAGGGAGGGCACTGGCGATGATGACAATGGTCTGGACCCCGGCGTCATTGAGCTGGTGCAAGAGCTCCTGCGGGGTGTACGTCGGGTTGACATTAACCTGGGCTGCACCGGCCCGCAGGATACCGAACATGGCGACTGGAAACGCCGGGATATTGGGCAGCATGACCGCGATACGATCCCCGCGCTGCACGCCCAGGTGCTGCAGGTAGGCAGCCATTGCGCGTGACTGCTGGTCTACATCGCCATAGCTGAGTGAACGCTTGAAGCAGTGGAAGGCGGTGTGGCTGGCATAACGCTGCATGGCCAGTTCGGCCATGGCGACAACGGTAGGACAGGCATCCGGGTTGATATCGGCAGGCACGCGGGCGTCGTAACTCTGTTGCCAATGACGAGGGGGAGTGAAGGGTGTGGTCATGATCAACCTGCTATTGAAGTTATTGGTGGCGGGTGATGGGTTGGGGCAGAGTGATACGAATGCGTTCGTCGACGACCTCTACCGGATAGGCGCGCACGTTCATGCCACCACCGCGCATGCAGCCAGTGGCGAGGTCGAAGCTCAGGCCATGGGCGGGGCATCGCACGAAGCGACCCTCGAGTTTGCCGAACAACAGCGAGGCGCCGCTGTGGGGGCAACTGTCGTCGATGGCGTAAATCTGGCCATCGATGTTGAACACTGCGATATCGATGCCGTCGGATCGCACGCGAGCGCGCTTGCCGATGCCCAGGTCAACGGAACCGGGCACATCCAGGGTATGCGTCATGTTTTGCCTCCAGAGTGTGGCGGGGCTTGGCCGGCGACTGGCGCTTGCGATGGCGCCCGATCAGGAACAGGGTTGCGGGCAGATGCGCTCAAGATCAGTGCGATAGTTGCGAACCCCGACCATCAGCACCAACGCGGCGGCAATCCCCGCCAGGGGCAGCAGTTGCAGGGCCGAGGCCAGGCCAATGCGATCGGCGAGCAAGCCGGTGACGAAAGGGCCCGGGGCCATGCCCAGCAGGTTGTTGGCAATGGCCAGTGTGGCCATGGCGGTGCTGTGCAGGGCTGGCGGCGTCAGGTCGGCGACCATGGTGCCGGAGGGGCCGACGATGCCGCCGCCCACGAACATCGCCAGGCCGATCATCACCAGTTGAGCAATACCCACCGGCAGCGCAAAGGCCAGGGTCAACAGCGCACTGCAGAGCAGGCAATAGCCCATGGTCAAGCGGATCTTGCGGGTTGGCGAACCGTTGCAAAGCCGGTCGGCGATGGCGCCGCACAGTGGCATGCCGACCGCCGTGCAAAGCATGAAGAGGGCGGCGATGGCACCGGCGCTGGTCAGCGGCATGTCGTAGAAGCGATTCAGATAGCTGGGCAACCACGTCAGCAAGGCGGCGATGGCGAACAACTGCAGGCCGCTACCGATGTAGATGCTCAGCACCGACGACGTCGAGAACAGGCTGCTCAGTGGAGGATGAGCCTTGGCCGGGCTCGAGCCCGAGCGAGTGCGTGGCGATTCAAGGCGGCCAGGGCGCACGACCAACGCGTACACGACCGTCAGCCCAATGCCATAGATGGCCATGCCCACAAAGGACGCTCGCCAGCCAAAATGGCTCGCGAGCACTCCGCCCAGGCCAATGCCGAGCACGGAACCAACCATGCTCCCGGCCAGAAAGGCCCCCGTGACCGTGGACCGCTGCTGCGGTGGAAAGATGCTCAGTACCACGGCCAGTCCGACGCTGCCATAGGCCGCTTCGCCGACGCCGATGAAGAAGCGCGCGACGAACATTTCCTGATAGTCGGAGGCGAAACCGCACATCAGGGTGGCCAGGCTCCAGATCGCCGCCATCAGAATGAGGCTGCGGATGCGTCCCAGGCGATCGGCGACCACCGACAGCGGAAAGGCCAGCACACCGACGGCAATGGCGACGACGCCGGACAGCGCGCCCAGCTCGGAATCCGAGAGGCCCCATTCGGCCTTGAGCTGCGGAAAAACCACCGTCAGCACCTGCCGCGACATGAAGTCTGACAGCAGCAGGCCGAAGGTGAGGGCGAAGACCACCCAGGCGTAGGGCCTTGCGACGCGTCGCCAGGTGTCACTGCGTACTTCCATTGGTGCATGCAAAGTCACGGAGTCTTTCCTCTTGTTACGGCCGCGTGCAATTCGCAGCTCTTGAAATGACGTGTTGCGGGGTTTGCGGGACGCACGCCGGTCTGGCAAGCGTGCCCCCCGCAGGGTGAGCTCAGCCGAATTGGGTAAAGCCTTTCTGACCGGATTGACGGTTCGGCGCAAAGCCGTTCTCGGCCAGCGTCTCGTCGGCGTCCTTGTAGAACGTGCCGATCTTGTAGATCTCGCGGGCTTCTTTGCCATTGGCCACTTCACGACCCATTTCCCGGGAAATGCGCACCAGTTGCTCGATCTGCTCGACGTTGCTCATCTTGCGATCACGGCCCTGGGTCCAAAGGTTGTCCTCGGTGCCGCAACGCACATGCATGCCCATGGCAATCGCCATCACGTTCAGCGGCAAGACATTGAGCATGGCGGTTTCCAGAGTCAGCACGGCACCGTCCGGACAGGCACGCACGAAGTTCGCCAGGTTGTAGAGGTTGGGCGCGTCGGAGCCACCACCAATCGCCACCCAGGTCAGGACCAACGGCACGTTGCAGACGCCACGGCGCATCATGCGCTCGACTGTTTCGAACGAGGGGATGTTGCCGAGCTGGAATTGCGTCTGAATGCCAGCTGCCGAGAGGCGCTTGATGTGCTCTTCAACCCATTCCGGGCCGGCCGGAATGGTCATTTCGCGGTAGGCGCGATAGATCTCTGGTGTGGCAATGCTGGTGCCGGCAAGATCGGCCTCGCACATCTGCTCGACGATGTTCATCTGGTTGCTGTTGATGGCAATCGTCACCTGGTCGGGCTTGGGCGAGAGTTCGGCAAGCATGTGGCGGGTGTCATCGGAGAGCCATTTGGCGACGTCGCTGTCACCTTCCGGGGCGAAGGAAATCGAGCCACCGACCTGAATGATCATGTCCGGTACCGCTTCTCGTACGCCGGCGATCAGTTCATTGAACTTGGACAGTCGCTTGGAGCCTTTACCATCGAGCTCACGGACATGCAGGTGAAGCACAGTAGCGCCGGCGTTGTAGCAGTCGACCGCCATCTGCACCTGCTCTGCCATGGTGACGGGGATGTCTTCCGGGAAGTCCGAAGGCATCCACTCCGGCGCGTAGGGAGCAACGGTGATGACGAGCTTCTGTTGATTTTCGGGGTGCAGGGATCCGTCGAGAAAGTTCATGCATGACTCCAATCTGTTGTTGTTTTTGTGACGCGGGTTTATGGCTTTCACTCTGGGCCAGCTGACCGCTGCAAACTTCTCATGTCATGCCAAAAAGCTTTCATTTCGTGCCAGGAACCGCGGTGCTGGCAATCGGTGCCATATAATCGATTGCAGGCGGTAAACATCAGGCAAGGGAGATGAGATGGACGCGTTCGTAAGAGCTGCAACGCTCAAGCACTACATGGAGGTGGCGCAGACTCTGGCTCTGAATCCCGGCGAGATGCTGCGTGACGTAGGCTTGCTGCCAACCCTGCTCGACGACCCGGAATCCTTGCTGCCGCTGGATGCGGCGCTCAGGCTGCTGGAGAATTCCGCCGAGCGTTCAGCGTGCCCGACCTTTGGCTTGCGCATGGCACAAGCGCGGCGCATGTCGGATATCGGAGTGGTCAGTTTGCTGCTCAGCCATCAGCGCACGCTGCGGGACATGTTGCTGACCAGTATCGAGTATCGGCACCTGCTCAACCGGACGCTGGCCATGAACCTGGAGACCACGGGCAATATGGTGCTGATCCGCGAGGAGATCATGGCAGAGGCGGGCATGCCCAAGCGTCAAGCCACCGAACTGGCCATTGGTATCCTGCACCGTACGTGCAAGTCGGTCATGGGCAACCAGTGGAATCCGCAGAGTGTTCATTTCAGCCATGAAGCGCCGGCAAGTGCGCATGAACACACGCGATTCTTCCGCTGCCGGGTGGTGTTCGACGCCGAATTCGATGGCATCTTTTGCAGTAAGGAGGACATCGATCAACTCAACCCACAGGCCGACCTGGCGATGGCCGGCTATGCCCGTCAGTTCATGGACTCGATGGCAGGCGCCAACGAACGCTCGGTGATTTTCGACGTGCGCAAGGCGATCTATCTGTTGATGCCGGTTGGACGCGCCACTATCCATCAGGTGGCTTACGCCCAAGCGGTCAGCGTGCGAACCCTGCAACGGGAACTCGACGAAGAAGGCCTGACATTTTCCGCGTTGCTCAACGCGGTACGTCGCGAACTGGCGCTGCGCTACATGGAAAACCGCAACTATTCCCTGCAGCGTGTGGGGATGATGCTCGGTTATACGGTTCCCACCTCATTCACGCGCTGGTTCTGCGCCGAATTCGGCTGTGCACCACGGGAATGGCGCAACCGCAACAAACAGCTCGCCAGCGATTCCTTCACCTGACCGCTCGATGTCCCACTGTAGGAGCCGGCTTGCCGGCGAAGGCGTCCTGACCGCCAACCAATCTCTCGCGGCTGTCCCCAATCAACTGTAGGAGCCGGCTTGCCGGCGAAGGCGTCCTGACAGCCAGCCAATCTCTCGCGACTGTCCCCAATCAACTGTAGGAGCCGGCTTGCCGGCGAAGGCGTCCTGACAGCCAGCCAATCTCTCGCAGCTGTCCCCAATCAACTGTAGGAGCCGGCTTGCCGGCGAAGGCATCCTGATAGCCAACCAATCTCTCGCGGCTGTATCCCATCCACAGGTCTTGCGCATGCCGCTCGATGATGGGGCGACCGGCCGGCCTGACCGGTTTTAACGACCGCCTGTCCGGCGTCCCGAAATGTCAAACCCATGCCCCGGCAAGTCAATCCGGTTCACAGCGATTTTCTTAAAGTGAATTCCGGGATCAGCGCTAACCCCACCCGTAGCACGACCCCAATTACCCGTCGTCAGCCGCCATGGCTGACCTCAAGCCACAACAAAAACAATAAAGGTGTATCACCCGATGAAGAGTCGCAATCTCCTGTCTGCGCGACGCCAATTGCTCGCCACGGCTATCCTGGCCTCGAGCCTGCCGGCTGCCCACGCTTTCGAGCTGGATACCGGTAGCGAGGACTGGTCGGTCCGTTTCGACAACACCGTCAAGTACAACTATGGCGTGCGGACGGAAAGTGCCGACACGCGCATCCTGGGTACGCCCAACAGTAACGACGGTGATTACAACTTCCGCAAATCCGGCACCAACATCACCAACCGTGTCGACCTGCTGACCGAGCTGGATGTGGTCTACCAGAACAAGACCGGTTTTCGTGTCAGCACGGCGAGCTGGTACGACAAGGCATATGAAAATACCGGCTCGAACGCCAACCCGTTCCCCAATGGCAACGACGATTATTCTTCGATCGCCGGGTTTGGCGGTCGTCCAGGCGCGCCGGCCGTGTTTGGCAGCCCGCACCTGAGCAACTATGCCCAGCGCTACTACAACGGGCCGTCCGGTGAAGTGCTCGATGCCTTCGTGTTCTACAACACCCAGGTGGGCGACGATTCCCAGCTCAGTATCAAGGCTGGCCAGCACAACGTGTTCTGGGGCGAGACGGTACTCAGTCCGGTGCATTCGCTGAGCTATGGCCAGGCGTCCCTCGACCTGGCAAAGGCGGCCGCATCGCCCGGTACCGAAGCCAAGGAGCTGTTCGTTCCACGCAACCAGATCTCCACGACCTTTACCCTCAACCCCGAACTGACCTTCGGCGCCCAGTATTTCCTCGATTGGGAAGGCGCGCGCTTGCCTGAGGCAGGGACCTTCTACAGTGGGTCCGACGTGGTGGGCTTCGGCGCTCAGTCATTCCTCCTGGGGCATACCGGCGGTGCGGGACTGGCGGGGCCGAACGGCACGCTGACCACCGTTCGACGCGGGCATGACTACACCCCGGACAACCGCGGGGACTGGGGCCTGATGCTCAAATGGTCGCCCGAGTGGCTGGACGGAACCCTGGGTGCCTACTATCGCAAGACTTCGGACATCCTCCCGCAAGCTGTTCTCGACACCCGAGGCTTGACCAGTGTCGGGGGAGTGGCAGGGCTGCGTAACTCGATCGGCACCGCCACCTATGAATTCGCTTATGGCGATGACATCGACATCTTCGGCCTGAGCCTGTCCAAGGAAGTGGGCGGCGTCAGCATCGGCAGTGACTTGAACATTCGCCACAACATGCCGCTGGCCAGCATTCCGGCAATCATCAGCGCCGCAGGGCCTGGCGGCTTGCAGGCCGGGCTTGGCTTGCTGCCGGCGCGTAATCCGGGTACCGGCGTGATCACCGATGTGCCACGCGACGGTGACAGCCTGGCCGCCACGGGCGACACACTGCACTGGACCATCAACGGCCTGGTCGCCATCGCCGACACGCCGCTGTTCGATTCGGCGACCCTGTTGGGCGAGCTGTATTACAGCAACCTGTTGAGCCTCGATAGCAAGAACAAGGCGCTCTACAAGGGCGAAGACACCTATCGCGGTGTCGACAAGCCGACCCGCGACAACTGGGGCATCGCCGTCAACTTCACGCCGACCTGGTACCAGGTGTTTCCCGGTGTGGACCTGAGCGCGCCAATGTCGGTCAACGTCGGTATCGACGGTGTTTCGCCTGTGGTAGCGGGCGGTGCGGAAGATGCCGGCAACTACGCGGTCGGGGTGAGCGCGGCCATCTACAACAAGTACTACGTCGACCTCAAGTACGTCGACGCCTTCGGCAAAACCACCGACTGCAACGACGGCGCCACCGATGGTGCGACCCCTAACGCCCTTGATGGCACGCAGCGGTACACCTGCTATGCGGGCGGTCTTGCCTCGGCCTCCGGTTCCGGTGCCACCGAGGACCGGGGCGCGGTTTACCTGACCCTGAAAACCACCTTCTGATTCACCCAGCCTCGCGAAAGCAGGAGAACAACAAGATGAAATTCGCCTATACCCTGATGGCCGCTTCTCTGGCCCTGGCCCTTGCCGGGCCTGCCCACGCCGCCGTCGATGCCTCTGAAGCCGCCAAACTGGGTAACCAGTTGACCCAGGTCGGTGCCGAAAAAGCCGGTAATGCCGACGGTTCCATTCCGGCCTATCAAGGTGGCCTGAGCACGCCCCCGGCCGGCTTCAAGGCGGGCGACAAATTGCGCCCAGACCCTTTCGCTGCCGAAAAGCCGCTGCTGGTGATCGATGGCAAGAACGTCGACCAGTACAAGGGCCAACTGACCGCGGTGACCGCCGAGCTGGCCAAACGTTATCCCAGCTTCAAAATCGAGGTTTTCCCGACCCACCGTACTGCCGCGTTGCCTAAAGGCGTGCTGGACAATACGGTAAAAAATGCCACGGCGGCACGCTCCACCGAAGGCGGCAATTCCATCGAAAATGCGCTGCCAGGCATTCCATTCCCGATCCCCAAGACCGGTGCCGAGGCGATCTGGAACCACTTGCTGCGTTATCAGGGCGTCAACCTGCAGACCAAGTACGACAACTGGAATGTCGACTCCGCCGGCGTCGCCAGCCTGGCCACCACCGGTATCGCCCAGATCAACTATGCCGCCTATGACGACCTGGCCAAACCGCTGGCCGCCGCAGACACCTATTACCAGATCAAGCTGGCCTTCACCGGTCCTGCCCGTCGTGCCGGCGAGGCTGTGTTGGTGCGCGATGCGGTCAATCCGCTGGAGCAACCGCGCCGTGGCTGGCAATACCTGCCGGGCCAGCGCCGCGTGAAGCTGGCGCCGAGCTTGGCCTACGACACGCCTAACCCGGGCAGCGCGGGCGCCTCGACCTGGGATGATTCCTTTGTGTTCAACGGTGCCCTGGACCGCTTCGACTGGAAGCTGGTCGGCAAGCAGGAAATGATCGTTCCGTACAACACTTACCGTGTGACCTATCAAAACGATCTGAAGCCGATGATGACCCCCAACCACTTGGCGCCCGAGTTCGTGCGCTGGGAAAAACACCGGGTGTGGGTGGTCGAGGCGACCCTCAAGCCAGGCGCCCGGCACATTTACGCCAAGCGCCGCTTCTACCTGGATGAGGACAGCTGGGTCGCCCTGGCATCCGACCAATACGACGCGAACGGCCAGCTCTACCGCGGCGTCTTCACCTTCCTCAGCCAAAGCTACGACCAGCAAGTGCCGGATGCCTCGCCTTACCTGAGCTATGACCTGGTCGGTGGCACGTACAGCGCCGTCGGCTTTCCAGGCCCCTACGGCGGCATCAAGTACAGCGAGGCGCTGAGCAAGACCCAGTGGTCTCCTGAATCGCTGGCGGGTTCCGGTATCCGCTGACAGCTTCGCCGCTACTGCCGATTGCTGATCGCGCAGTTTTTGCGCCGGGTCGTACCCAGGTACCACCCGGCGCCTTTTTGCCAAGAGGGCGCAACATGGGCTCCTGTAACAAGAAGATCGCGCCACGGGTGCTGGGGATGCTGCTGGTATTGCTGCAGGGCGGCGCGCAGGCATCATCCTACGTTGACGTGCTGGACCTGCCGGCGCAGTCGAGTGCGCTGGTGCAGCGCAGTCCCTTGCTCGGGGTGACCCAGGCAGGGCAGCGCCTGGTCACAGTGGGTCAGCGTGGCCATATCCTTTATTCAGATGACGCCGGCCTGCGCTGGCAGCAGGCCGACGTGCCGGTCAGCTCTGACCTCACGGCGGTGAGTTTCCCTTCGGCAACCCAAGGCTGGGCGGTCGGCAATGACGGCGTGGTGTTGCACAGCAGCGATGCCGGCGTCACCTGGACCCGGCAACTCGATGGCCGCCAGATCGGCGAGCTGATGCTCAAGCACTACAGCGCCCTGGCCAAGGCCGAGCCGCAGGTCGAGCAATGGGCCCTGTTGGCCGCCGACGGCCAGCGGCTGATGGAGGAGGGTGCCGACAAACCGCTGCTCGACGTCTGGTTCGCCAACGACAAGGTCGGCTATGTGGTCGGCGTGTTCAACGTGATCCTGCGCACCGAAGACGGCGGCCAGACCTGGACCCCATTCCAGGATCGTACCGACAACCCGCAAGGTTTCCACCTCAACGCCATCACCTCCACCGGCGATGCGCTGTACATCGCCGGCGAACAAGGCCTGCTGCTCAAATGGGATGACGCCCGCCAGCGTTTCATGGCACTGCAGACGCCTTATGAGGGCAGCTTTTTCGGTGTGGTCGGCCAGCCCGGCGAAGTACTCGCCTATGGCCTGCGCGGTCATGTATATCGCAGCGCCGATGGCGGGCTCAGCTGGACCCGGCTCGACAATGACCTGCAGGTCAGCGTCACCGCTGCCACGCTGGACGTCGACGGCCGCTTCCGGCTGTTCACCCAGGCCGGGCACATGCTCATGAGCCGAGGGGGTAATGCCCCGCTGCAACTGATGCCGCAAGCCCGACAGTCACCGGTGGCCGGTGCCGCATTGGCCGTCAATGGTGCGCTGGTGCTGGTTGGCGGTCTTGGTGTGCGTACGCTGCCCGTCGAATAACGATAAGAACCAGAGTGAGTACCCATACATGGGCAATTTGAAGCAAGACACCCTGCCGGTGATCCGCGAACTGCCGGACTTCGACCGGCGCTCCGGCAATCTGCTGGAACGGCTGGTGTTCAACCATCGACCGCTGTTCATGCTGCTCATGGCCCTGGCCACCGTGGTCCTGGGCTACATGGCCATGACCCGTCTGGAACTGCGCCCCAGCTTCGAAAAGATGATTCCGCAGAGCCAGCCCTACATCCAGAATTACCTGGAGAACCGCCAGTCGCTGCGCGGCCTGGGCAACTCGGTGCGGGTGGTGGTGGAAAACACCCGGGGCGACATCTTCGATCCGCACTACCTGACGGTCCTCAAGCAAGTCAATGACGAGCTGTTTCTCATGCAGGGCGTCGACCGCGCCTGGATGAAATCGCTGTGGAGTTCGGCGGTGCGCTGGACCGAAGTTACCGAGCAAGGCTTCCAGGGCGGCCCGGTGATGCCTGACAGTTATCAGGGTTCTGCATCGGACATCGAGCAACTGCGCCAGAACATCAACCGTGCCGGCATCGTCGGCAGCCTGGTGGCCAGCGACTACAAGTCCAGCATGCTGATCGTGCCGCTGTTGGACAAGGCCACGGCCACCGGCCAGGGCATCAACTACCACGCCTTTTCCCGCCAGCTCGAAGAGCGCTTGCGCGACAGGATCGAGTTCGCCAGCGACGCCGTGCACATGGCCGGGGAGGAGGGCAAAGGTCAATACAAGATCCGTGTGATCGGTTTCGCCAAATTGATGGGCGACCTGATCGACGGCCTGATCCAGGTGATGATGTTCTTCGGCCTGGCCGTGGTCACCTCGCTGCTGATCATCTACGCCTATACCCGTTGCGTGCGCAGCACCTTGCTGGTGGTCGGCTGCTCGCTGATCGCGGTGGTCTGGCAGTTGGGCATCGTCGCCTGGCTGGGTTATGCCATCGACCCGTACTCGGTGCTGGTACCGTTCCTGATCTTCGCCATCGGCGTGTCCCACGCGGCGCAGAAGATGAACGGGATCATGCAGGACATCGCCCGTGGCACGCATAAGCTGATCGCCGCGCGCTATACGTTTCGCCGTCTGTTCATCGCTGGCGTCACCGCGTTGCTGGCCGATGCGGTGGGCTTCGCCGTGTTGATGCTGATCGACATTCCGGTGATCCAGGACCTGGCGATCACCGCCAGCATCGGTGTGGCAGTGCTGATTTTTACTTCCTTGCTGCTGATGCCGGTGGCGCTGTCCTATATCGGCGTCGGGCGCAAGGCGGCCGAGCGCGCGCTGAAAATCGACACCCGTGCCGAGCACCACAAAGGCTTCGGCAAACTCTGGGACTTGCTCGATCGCTTCACCACCCGCAAGTGGGCCACCGGCACCGTGCTGGTCGCCGTGTTGCTGGGCATCGGCGGCTTCATGGTCAGCCTGCAACTGAAAATCGGCGACCTCGACAGCGGGGCACCGGAGTTGCGTGCCGACTCGCGCTACAACCGCGACAACGCCTACATCACCAGCCACTACGCACTATCCAGCGATCAGTTCGCGGTGATGATCAAGACCGCGCCGGAAGGCTGCCTGGACTACAAGACCCTGATCCTGGCCGACCGCCTGGCCTGGAAGCTGCAGCAGCACCCGGGGGTGCAGACCACCGTGTCACTGGTCAATGCCGTGCGCCAGATCACCGCCGGCACCTTTGAGGGCAACCCCAAGCTCAACAACATCCAGCGCAATCAAAACGTGCTGAACTACGCCGCGCAACAGGCCTCGGTCAACGCCCCGGAGCTGTTCAACACTGACTGCTCGCTGATGCCGGTGATCGCCTACCTCAAGGATCACAAGGCCGAGACCCTCGACGCCGTGGTGGCGATCGCCGAGCAGTTCGCCAGGGAAAACAGCAGCGAGGATCGCCAGTTCCTGTTGGCCGCCGGCAACGCCGGCATCGAAGCGGCCACCAACATCGTGGTACGCGAGGCCAACCGCACCATGCTGCTCTACGTTTATCTGGCGGTAACGCTGTTCTGCCTGATCACCTTCCGCAGTTGGCGCGCCACGCTGGTGGCGCTGCTGCCGCTGGTGCTGACCTCGATTCTTTGCGAAGCCTTGATGGTGGCCATGGGCATCGGCGTGAAGGTGGCGACCTTGCCCGTGATTGCCCTGGGCGTAGGGATCGGGGTGGACTACGCCTTGTACCTGCTCAGCGTGCAACTGCAGTACCAGCGCCAGGGGCTGTCGCTGTCCGAGGCCTATCGCAAGGCCGTGGCCTTCACCGGCCGGGTGGTCGGGCTGGTCGGTATCACCCTGGCCGCCGGCGTAGTGTGCTGGGTCTGGTCGCCAATCAAGTTCCAGGCCGACATGGGCATTCTGCTGACCTTCATGTTCCTGTGGAACATGCTTGGGGCGCTGATCCTGATTCCGGCGCTGTCGTATTTCCTTTTGAACGGCGATCGGCGCCGCCAGGAAGCGGGAGTCCAGGGTCAAGTCACCGGCCTCAAGCCTCACTACGATACGGGCACTAACGAATCCTGAATCTGCATTGTCCAATTTTCAAGCGAGCGATTTCATCATGGCTGACTACAAAGCACCCCTGCGCGATATGCGTTTTGTTCTGAATGAAGTGTTCGAGGTTTCCAGGCTTTGGGCGCAACTGCCAGCCCTGGCCAATGTGGTGGACGAAGACACCGCCAGCACCATTCTCGAAGAAGCCGGCAAAGTCATCGCCGGCACCATTGCCCCGCTGAACCGCAGCGGCGATGAGCAAGGCTGCTCCTGGGCCGACGGCGCGGTGCAGACCCCCAAGGGTTTCCCCGAGGCCTACCAGACCTACGCCGCTGGCGGCTGGACCAGCGTCGGTGGCGACGAACGGTTCGGGGGCATGGGCATGCCCAAGGTGATTTGCGCCCAGGTCGAAGAAATGCTCAACTCGGCCAACCTGTCTTTCGGCCTGTATCCGATGCTGACCGCGGGCGCCTGCCTGTCGATCAACGCCCACGCCAGCGAAGAACTGAAGGCTGCGTACCTGCCGAACATGTACGCCGGTGTCTGGGCCGGTTCCATGTGCCTGACCGAGCCACACGCCGGTACTGACCTGGGCATCATCCGCACCAGGGCCGAGCCGCAGGCCGATGGCAGCTACAAGGTCAGCGGCACCAAGATCTTCATCACTGGCGGTGAGCACGACCTCACTGAAAACATCATTCACCTGGTGTTGGCCAGGCTGCCGGATGCTCCGCCAGGACCCAAAGGCATTTCGCTGTTCCTGGTACCGAAATTCCTGGTCGATGCCAACGGTGCGTTGGGCGCGCGCAACAGCCTGTCCTGCGGCTCGATCGAGCACAAGATGGGCATCAAGGCCTCGGCCACCTGCGTGATGAATTTCGACGGCGCCACCGGCTACATCATCAATGCGCCGAACAAGGGCCTGGCAGCGATGTTCACCATGATGAACTATGAACGCCTTGGCGTCGGGATCCAGGGCCTGTCCCTGGGTGAACGCTCCTATCAGAACGCCGTCGAATACGCCCGCGACCGAATCCAGAGCCGGGCGCCAACCGGCCCGGCCGATCCGGACAAGGTCGCCGACCCGATCATCGTGCACCCGGACGTGCGTCGCATGTTGCTGACCATGAAAGCGTTGAACGAAGGCGGCCGCGCGTTCTCCAGCTACGTCGCCCTGCAACTCGATAGCGCAAAATTCAGCGAAGACGCCGCCACCCGCCAACGCGCGCAAGCACTGGTGGTCCTGCTGACGCCGGTGGCCAAGGCGTTCCTCACTGACATGGGGCTGGAAACCACGGTGCATGGACAGCAGATCTTCGGCGGTCATGGTTTTATCCGTGAATGGGGCCAGGAACAGCTGATCCGCGACTGCCGCATTACCCAGATCTACGAAGGCACCAATGGCATCCAGGCACTCGACCTGCTGGGTCGTAAAGTACTCGGCAGTGGCGGGGCGTACTACCACCTGTTCGCTGACGAAATTCGGCAATTCACCGCGTCGGTCGGCGCTGACCTGATGGAGTTCACCCAACCGCTGAACGACGCTGTGCAGACCCTCGACGAACTGACCGCATGGCTACTGGATCGGGCGGCATCCAACCCGAATGAAATCGGTGCGGCGTCAGTCGAGTACCTGCACGTATTGGGCTACACCGCTTACGCCTACATGTGGGCGCTGATGGCGCGTACCGCGATGCAAAAGCAGGACCAGGATGTTTTTTACCGGACCAAACTGGGAACTGCGCGCTTCTTCTTCGCTCGCCTGTTGCCTCGGGTCCACTCCCTGGCCGCTGCGGTCAGGGCCGGTAGCGAGAGCCTGTTCCTGCTCGATGCCGATCAATTCTGACGTGACGAACGCATCAACCCCATTTCAAGGAACCCCCATGAACGTTTTAATCGTGCATGCCCATCCCGAACCGAAATCCTTTACCGCGGCGCTGCGCGACCAGGCGGTCGAGACCTTGCAGGCGCAAGGGCATCAAGTCCGGGTATCCGACCTCTACGCGATGAACTGGAACCCGGTGGCCAGTGCCGAGGACTTCTGCGTCAGGGAGAATCCCGAATACCTGGTCTACGCCCTCGAGCAACGACGCAACAGCAAGGAGCAGACCCTCGCCGCCGATATCCAGCAGGAGCTGGACAAACTGTTGTGGGCGGACCTGCTGATCCTCAATTTCCCGATCTACTGGTTCTCCACCCCGGCGATTCTCAAGGGCTGGATTGACCGGGTGCTGGTATCCGGCATCTGCTACGGCGGCAAGCGCTTCTATGATCAAGGCGGCCTGAGCGGCAAGAAAGCCCTGGTGACGGTGACCCTGGGCGGGCGTGAACACATGTTCGGCGAGGAAGCCATCCATGGTCCCCTGGAAGACATGTTGCGCCCGCTGTTGCGCGGGACGCTGGCCTATGTCGGGCTGGAGGTGCTACGGCCTTTTGTCGGTTGGCACGTGCCGTACATCAGCGCTGAAGACCGACAGGCATTTTTGCTCAGCTATCGCCAGCGCCTGGAAAATATCGAAGCGGATGAGCCCATCCAATACCCACGCTTGAGTCAGTTCGATGATCGGCTGTATCCGCTTCAACCCGTTACCATGTGATGCCTTGACTTGCAGATTCACTAGGCGCTGGCATCGGCTTCATGCTCATCGGCGAAGGCCATTAGCACGTCCAGATCAAGGACATCCAGCTTGATCCGCGAGATAAACGCCGAGAACGCCAGGTTGGCGGCGAGCAGGCGCAGGTCGGGGGCCCAGGCCGGCACATGGACCGGTGCCTGGAGCCAGCCGGACTCGAACAGCGGGGCCAGGCGTACGGTGTCCCCCAGGCTCAGGCGCCCGGCGAACAGATAGCCGACCAGCTCCGGCCGGTTGTCACGGATGGCGATGCGCAGCAAGGTGTGCACGCCGAGCAGACCGGTCAGGTAGGCCGCGTCCTTGGTGAACGCCGAACCGCCGCGCAGGTCGGCGCCGCGAAATACCCGCTGGGTCGAACGGAAGGACTCTTCCTGGGTCTGGCCGGCAGCGAGAAAACCTTCGAACACCTGGATGAAATCGGCACCATCGAGCGCCTGTTGCACCGCGAGCACGCGCAAGGCCAGGCGACGCAGGCGGTTGATGTCCATGCTGCCGGTGAACAGCTCGGCCAGGGTGGCGATGCCTTCCTGGGTCTGGGTGGTACGCGGCGCGCCCAGGCCAAGGCTCTTGAGGTTCGATTGCAGCGCGCCGTTCTGCGCCGTGGCCACATGCACGAACGCCTCGTGCTGCAACAGCTGGTTCTTGTCCAGTTCGGAAAACAGCGCGCTGGCCCGCAGGCGAATGCGGCTCGCGCCGGCGATTGCCTTGGCCGCCAAGGTCGGATCGAGCAGCACGGTGATCCGGCCGGGGCCGAAGAAGCGGTCCAGTTCCGGCTGCATCCAGGCCGCGAAGGCTTCGGCCGGAATCTCCGCCGGGCTCGGCGGGATCCGCGCACCGCCAATAAGGGCGTCGGTGGTGTTGAGGAAGAAGTTCGCCGCGTCCAGCATGCTCAGGTTCAGATTCGGGTAGGAGAAGTCCGGGCGCCGGTACAGCGCCGACGAATACTGAGTGAAGGCGGGCGTGCCAATGGCACCGAGCATGTGCCCGGCCGTGGCATAACTGCGCGCAGTCATGGCCAGGTGGCGCCCGGCCGGATGGCCCACATCGCAGCGGTCGATAAAGCCTTCGAGCGCGTCAATGTCGGCGCTGTGATCACGGGGGAGCAATTCGACCCTGGGCAACTCGGGATGCCCGGCGCGCCAACTCGCCAGGAACGCTTCCTCGACCCCATCCGGCCAGGACAGGGCGTCCAGCACGCGAATCTTGCGCACAAGGCCAGGCAGGGCGGCATCGAGTTCGGACAGGGGCAGGCTGCTCACGAAGATCTCCTCAGGAAAAGAAGCTCAATCGTAGAAGCTTAGCCGGTGTCGAGACGTCACGGGGTAGGGCTGAAACCAACTACGGTCTTCAGCCCAAATCTTGCGCCTGATGCCGCTCAGGCACCTGCGTCGCCTCATCCCCCCACGTCCGATTGACCCGCTGACCACGAATGACCGCCGGCCGCTTGGCGATTTCTTCCGCCCAGCGCTGCACGTGGGTGTATTGGTGGGCCGATAGAAACTCGGCCGCCGAGTACACGTTGTCGCGCACCAACTGGCCGTACCAGGGCCAGACCGCGATGTCGGCGATGGTGTAGTGGTCACCGGCCAGGTAGGGACTCTCGGCAAGACGACGGTCGAGAACGTCCAGCTGACGTTTGGTCTCCATGGTGAAGCGGTTGATCGGGTATTCGAATTTCTCCGGCGCGTAGGCGTAGAAATGCCCGAAGCCGCCGCCCAGGTAGGGGGCCGAACCCATTTGCCAGAACAGCCAGTTAAGGGTTTCGGTGCGTCCAGCGAGGTCGGTGGGCAGGAAGGCGCCGAACTTTTCCGCGAGGAAAAGCAGGATCGAACCGGATTCGAACACGCGGATCGGCGGCTCGGCGCTGCGGTCCAGCAGTGCCGGGATCTTCGAGTTCGGGTTGATATCGACGAAGCCGCTGGAAAACTGATCGCCCTCGCCGATGCGGATCAGCCAGGCGTCGTACTCGGCACCGACATGCCCAAGCGCCAACAGCTCCTCGAGCATGATGGTCACCTTCACGCCATTGGGCGTGGCCAGCGAATACAGCTGCAACGGATGCTTGCCGGTTGGCAGCGTCTTGTCATGGGTCGGGCCGGCAACCGGGCGGTTGATGCTGGCGAACTGACCGCCAGACGGCGCGTTGTGTTTCCAGACCTTGGGCGGAACATAAGACGCTTTGCTCACGAGATGGACCCCATTGTTTGTAGTGATGACATTGACCGCTTGCGATCGCGTTGGGGTAAAACAGTATGTCGCGCAAGCAATACGAGCAACTGCTGTCGATTTCGCAGAGTCCCGTTCGACTATGGGTCAGGGAATGCATTGGGGTCGATGTTCCCTGAACGAGGACTAATCAGGAGAAAAACATGCGCAAACTCATCGTTGCCGCTTTCATCAGCCTCGACGGCGTTATTCAAGCACCCGGCGGGCCGGATGAAGACACCAGCGGCGAATTTCGTTTCGGTGGCTGGATAGTGCCTTATTCGGACGAGAGCTCTGGCCAGGCTATTAAGGACCTGTTCTCACAGCCATTCGAGTTGCTGTTGGGACGTCGCACCTACGACATCTTCGCGGCCTACTGGCCACGGATAAACGGCGGGGCACACAACTACATCGCCGACCTGTTCAACACGGTGCCCAAGCACGTGGCCACCCATCGCCCCGATACGCTGGATTGGCACAACAGTCATGCACTGCAGGGCAACCTCGTCGACGCCATACGCGCGCTCAAGCAACAGGACGGCGCCCACCTGTTGACCCAAGGCAGCGCCGAGCTGGTGCGCCAATTGCTGGCAGCCGGATTGGTGGACGAGCTTAGGCTGATGACTTTCCCCGTCGTCCTCGGGCACGGCAAGCGCCTGTTCGACGACAAGGCGCAAGCCTCGGCGTTCACGCTGGAGCATTCGACCTGCTCGCCCGGGGGTGTGTTGATCGGCCGTTACGTGCGCAGTGGCGAGGTGCGCACGGGATCGTTCTGATCCCGTACCTGGGCGCAAAGACACTCCAGGAAGCTTTTGCACACCGTTGACAGGTAGGGAGCCGGCTCGCTGCTGTGGGGTAGGGCTCGAAGTACCACCGGACTGCGCGCAGCCTTTGGTGGCCCGCGCAGGTTCACTCGACAAGGAAGAACTGATGCTGCCGGGCGGTCATGTCAGCCTGGTGGCGGGGCCGGCCGCAGTCAAGCGGATGTGGCCCAAGCTTGATCAATGGTTGGGCGGGCGATCCGTTTGATCCTGTAGATACTCTGTTCCCGGTCAAGCTTTCAGCAGGTGTATTCGCGGCTGTACCCGATCCACTGTGGGAGCCAGCCTGCTGGCGATGGTATTCCAGGCGCCAAGTGACCTTTATCGCCAGCAGGCTGGCTCCCACAGGGTTCGGCGGCGGTCGACAGAGGGGGACGATTCACCGCGAACCTAGCGAATACCGGTCCCCGCCATGGACTCCGGCACCCACTGCGCCGTCGACAGCGGCTCGATGTAGCGGATGCCGCCATGGGGACCGACCATGCCATTGATGTTGTAGGTGCCACGCGACAGGTCGTACGTCATGAAAGGGGTGGCATCCGGGACTTGCTGGTCATAGCTCTGGCTGAAGAAAGCGAAGGAACCGCGATACAGCTGGCCACGGGTGTCGTACTGATCGGACGCCACCGCGGCCCAGGTATCTTCATCGAGGTAAAAACGGCGCTTCTGGTAGATGTGCCTGGCACCGGGCTTGAGGTTGCCCTCCACGACGTAGACCCGGTGTTTTTCCCAGCGCACGAAATCCGGGGAGATGAAATCGGGGGTGGTCAGCGATTTGGCGTCGCGAGCGTAGGTGAGCTTGTAGGTGTTGTAGGGCACGATCATTTCGCGCTTGCCGACCAGCGTCCAGTCGTACAGCTCCAGTGCTCGGGCGGTGCCGGGGTTGGGGGTGTCGTAGGCCAGGATCGAAATCTGTTTGACCCGACGCTGTGCCGGCATGTACTGCCAGGCGCGGCCAGGAAATTCCGTGGGATTGGTCGCGTTCTTGAGCATGATCGATTCACCGGCGCGGCGTGCAGGCCCGGTATAGGACAGTTTCAACTGATAATAAATGTCCGAGCTGTTGAACGGCTTCGACATGTTCTCGTAGATCGGAAACGAGACGAATGCCTCACCGGTGACCGCCAGGCTCGGTACGCCTGCCGTGTCGACGCTCCAGGAGTCGTACTTGGAATGGATGTTGACACCCTGGTAGCGCAGCAGGAAGTTCCACATCGCCTCGGCGCCCGATTTCGGGATCGGGAACGGTACCCCGGGCATCACATTGTCGATGGCGGTCCCGCCGTTGAGGGTCCTGGCGTTGGTGGCATTGGTGCGGCTATTGTCCAGGACCGCCTGGGGCAGCGATGCCGTGCGGTGGGTCGGGTACACGTCGACGCGAAAACCAGGGTAGCGCCGGGCCAACTCCAGGGTGGTGGCGGTCAGCATGCCCTTGTAGGCGTCAACGTTCTTGCCGTTGATCACCAGCAGCGGTTTTTCATGGGCAAAGGGGTCAGGGCGCATGCTGTCGCCGGTCTTGAAACTGGCGGGGGCAGTGGTCAGGCCACCGCTGTAGGGCGGAATGGAGCCATCGGCATTGCCGGCCTTTTCGGCACCCACCGACGTCAGGCTCGTGCCCAGACGGGCGGCTTCCTGACTCGATACATAGGCATGAGCATCGATGGCCAGCGCCATGAGGGGGATGGCGGCCAACAGGCTTTTCACGGATTTCATATTGTTATTCTCCTGCCTGGCGTACCAGGCAACTCGTGACTCAGGGGTCGCGGAGGGATCCGTCGACTCAATTGCCAGAGACTTTTTAGTACCCCCATTAAAAAGCCCCCGATTCGGGGGCGCTTCGCATTTGACGACAGTTGCTTGACTATTCATGACAGAGCCGCAGGCTTGCCGAGGAGGCGCAGAGGTTGACTAGCTCACGTATCTCTCGGACTTTGCCTACAACCTAACGAGAATTACCTGCTATCCGGATCTAGATGAAAAGGAGGCAGTAATCGCACCTGTATGCCCCGTGGCTCGTAAAGCATGATCCTGCAACCGCTTTGCCATCAGGTCCTTTGTCCCTTTTTCCTGTCGTGAACGCGTAAAGGCGGTATGATTTAAGCAGGAAGTACCAGAGCAACAATTCGTACGGAGATTCCCGATGATTGTGACAACTAAAACGCTCTCGGACCAAGAAATGGACGTTCTTGAGCGCGAGGTGCCTGACCTGGCCAAGATGGCTACCATGACTGCTTATGCTCGTGCATTGTTGGTGAGCAGTAGCGTGCTTCGCGTGGATTCTGGGGATTTGGTGCGGGTGTCGCCGGATGGGAACAAGGTTTTTGTTGCCAAAGCAAAGCCACGTCGCAAGGTCAAATTGGGTGAAGTAATTACAGTGCGCCGCGTAGAAGGTAAAACGGCAGTTGGTCGTGCCTAGACTCCGGGTTTTTGCGGGGCCAAACGGCTCAGGAAAGAGCACGATCAAGGATGTCATCGATCCCGCTCTAATTAAAACCTACGTGAATGCAGATGAGCTCGAAAAAGAAGCGTGTGGAGATCAGGGTGCGAGAGGGTGGTCATCCCGTAGCTCCCGATAGGGTGAGAGATCGGTATCACAAATCTCTAGCATTACTTCCAGATGCCATTGCAGTAAGCAACCGGGCGTACATCTTTGATAACTCTGGTACCAGCGCAGTTCTACTCGCGGAAGTAACTGACGGGATCAGTCTTGAGTACGGCACCGAAGAAATCCCTGATTGGTTCTTTGAGTCTTACGTCGATAAAGTGGAAGGCTGATCGGCGTTCCAAGCTCGCTCACGTCGAGCTCCAAGGGCCTCCATCCGCAACCGGTACCTCGTCCAGATCTAAGGTATTGCCACTCCCTCAGGATCGAATCAGCGCATGCACGCGTGAACTGAGTTCATTCAAGCTGAAGGGTTTGGCCAGAACCCGCGTGGTTGCATCGACCGACACCAGGTTGGAGCCGCCTGCGAAACCGGTGATGAAGAGCACCTTGAGCCGAGGGTGTTTGAGCTTGAGTTCGGCGGCCAGGCTGATGCCGTTCATCATGCCTGGCAAGCCGATATCGGTCAGGAGTAAATCCAGGTGTTCCAGTTTTTCCGCCTGGTTGATCGCGGACACACTGTCCACGGCTTCCACGACGCGGTATCCGGTTTCGCTCAAAAGCTCAGAGGCCATTTGGCGTACGGCCGCTTCGTCGTCCACCAACAATATGATTTCGTTGTGACCGGTTGTCTCGGTGGTTTGGGAGGAGTCCGTTCGGGTCCCGATCTCGACCGGCTGTGAATCATCGACGGGAAAATACAGGGTCACAGAGGTTCCCACACCGACCTTGCTGTGAACGCGCACCTGGCCCCCCGATTGCTGGGTAAACCCATAAATCATCGAAAGGCCAAGCCCGGTGCCTTCGCCAATTTTTTTTGTGGTGAAAAACGGATCGAAAATACGCGACAGGATGTCCGGATTGATGCCCGTGCCAGAGTCCGTGACGGATATGCTCACATAGGATCCTGGCGGCATCATTTTGTCGGAAGATGACGCTGGATCAATGACGCAGCGGTCGACCAGAAGATCCAGCCTGCCACCGTTGGGCATTGCATCCCGAGCGTTGATCGCGAGATTGAGCAGTGCATTTTCCAGCTGGTTGAGATCGCACTTGATACGGTCATTGGCCTTGAATGAACACTCAACTGCGATGCTCGGGCCCACTGAACGCCGGATCATGTCTTCCAGATCCGCCACGACCTTGCGAGGTTCGAGCAGTTCGGGATCGAGTGATTGCTGCCTTGAAAATGCCAGCAAGCGTTGCGTCAAAGCGGCAGCGCGGGAGGCGGAGGTCATGGCGATGGCGTTGTATCGGTTCAATTCCTCGTAGCGCCCGGCATCGATTCGCCGTTGCATCAGCTCCAGGTTACCGATGATGCCAGCCAACAGATTATTGAAATCATGGGCGATTCCGCCGGTCAGCTGGCCTACCGCTTCCATTTTCTGACTTTGCCGAAGCTTGAGCTCGGCCATCGCGCGTTCGTGTTGTTCGGCTTCAAGCTGCTGGGTGCGTTGAACGATGCGATCCTCGAGCAGGTCGTTCCAGTCACGCAATGCGCTCTCCAACTGAACGCGATCGTCGATGTCGTCAATGGTGCCGTACCATTGTTCGCAGCGTCCGTCGATGCCGAAACTGCACAGCGCGCGGACTCTGAACCATCGGTAATCTGCCGTGTGTTTGCGCAATCGAATTTGCGAGTCGAAAGGCTGCAAGGTGGTCAATGATTGATCCCAAAGCAGGATCAATGACGCCTTGTCTTCAGGGTGAACCGCATTGGCCCATTCACGCCCTAACGTTTGCTCAGGGGTCAGGCCGGTGTATTCGAACCAGCGCTGATCTATGGAAATAAGGTCGCCATGGGTGTCCGCCGTCCAGGGCCAGAGTGGATTGAGCTCGGCAGCTATGCGGTAGTGCCGCTCGCTTTCACGCAGTTTTTTCTCGGTCAAATGCATGGACAGCATGGTTTTGAAGCGCTTCAACACTGCCCCAAGCAGGTTGCTGTAGCCCCGAAGAAAATCGATATCGCTTTCGGTGAACTCGCGGGGAACCCGACTATCGACTTCAAAGATGCCGAAAGGGCGCTCTCCATCAGCGCCGAGGACAAGCACGTTGACGAATGCCTGTACCCCGTTGGCTATTTGAAAGTCGTGATAGCGAAATCGCGTTTCCGAGGAAATGTCCGTCGATATCACCGGGCCGTTGGTGTCCAGGGAATGCCGCTCCGGGCTCCCTTCGTCGGCTTGCACCCGAACTTTGCCGACCACATCGGGTGCCCAGCCCACACCATTGCGCACCAGGAAGGTGATGCCGTCTTCCTGCAGGAGCATGAATTTGGCCATATTGGTTTGGAGGGCATCGCCGACCAAACGACATGCCTCGTTGAGAATGTGCTCCAGGTCATCTGACGCCAAGGCCAGCTCGCCAAATGTGGCGAGCACTTTGCGCTGGCGCAGAAGTGTATCCTCGGTTGCCATGTCGTCACCTATGGGCGTTTTAGTATCCGAGGATCGCGGGTTCGCCGAGGTTCAACCGATTTGATCAAACGCAGTCACATCGGTTTGTTACCTGCCCAAGACAACGTTCAACTTGCCGTCCCGGTCAAGGTGATAACGCTGCAGATCCCGCGCCAGGAACAGCTCGCCGGTGAAGTGCGCCGCCGCTTCCTGTTGTACATCCTCGATGCACGGACTTCGCTCGGAATTGTTCTGGTAGCGCGCACTGAAGTGGGTAAGCACCAGATTGGGAATGCCTGCCGACTCGGCAAAACGCGCCACGGCGGCGGCACTGCTGTGCCCGTAATGCTCGTGGGCGTGATCGATCAGGGCCTGGGTGAAGGTCGCTTCATGGACCAGCACATTAGCGCCAGCGGCCACTTGCGCCAGCAGTTCAGGGCTATCGTTATCGCCGCAGATGATAAAGCGCTGAGCGGGGCGCCAAGGGCGCAGGTATTGCTCGGCATGAAATATTCGTCCGGCGTGCTCGATCTCGCGTCCATGGGCCAACTCGCCCCACAGGGGGCCACGGGGAATTCCTTCTGCTTCCAGGCGTTGGATATCCAGGCGCGGATTGGGATCAGCTTCGTCAAATACATAGCCATGGCAGGGAACACGATGGGAGAGGGCAACGGTATTGACCTGAACCTTGCCGTTTTGCCAGCCACTGAAAGTTTCGCTCGCATGCAGGTGCAATTCGAAGGGTAGCCAGGATTTGCTGACGGCGAGGCTCAGGCGCACCCAGGGTTCAAGCGCAGCGGGCAATACAATGTCCAGGGGCTCGACTCGACCGGACATGCCGGCACTGGCCAACAAACCGGGTAAGCCGAAGCAATGATCGCCATGTACATGGGTGATGAAACACCCGCGCAGCTCGTGCAAAGACAACGAGGTGCGCATCACCTGGTGTTGCGTGGCTTCACCGCAATCCACCAGATACCAGCCTTTGCCTGATGATTCGATAAGGGCTGTGCCGCTCACATTGCGACTGCGGGTGGGAACGCCTGAGGATGTGCCAAGAAAAATCAGATCCATGGTCGATCCTTTATTCAGGCATTAACTTCTCGGCCAGCCCGACGATGAGGCCCTCGGGCCCACGGATATAGGCGAGCCGGTACGATGCCTCGTACTGCATCTGGCCAATGACTTCTGCGCCATGGGCCTGCATCCGCGCAACGACAGCATCGATGCCATCGACGGCGAACATGATGCGGCGAAGACCCAGCGCGTTCACTGGCGTATTCACGGGCCCGAACCTGACTGCGTCGGGCGTGAGGAACTTGTCGAGCTCAATGCCCTGCCCATCGGCTGTGCGCAGCATCGCGAGGGTGGCACGCACGTTTTCAAACCCTATGAGCTTGCCGATAGCAGGCCCTTCAACGGTGGTCTGGCCCTCAAGCTCGAGGCCCAACTCGATAAAAAACGCCTTCACCGCTTCGAGATCGTCGACAACGATCAGCACGTTGTCCATTCGCTTGACTGTCATGGCCTTCGCTCCCTTTTTTGTACTGTGTCGCATATTTGGGGGAATTGGCGTCCGGATTGACCCGAGCGAATGATTATAGCGAGCAAACAGTCTGCCCGAGATCTGCCCTTGTCGGCGAACGCCGAACCTGCGGCCGACAGAGATCCAATGTAGGAGCGAGCTTGCTCGCGATGGTCGTCAACGAAGGCGCGTGCTTCCCGGGTGAATGCGGCGCTCTGAAGTTCTTCGCGAGCAAGCTCGCTCCTACAGGAGAGGTGCGCAGTGCATAGCGCTGTTGGCGGTGAGCAGGGTGGCGTTTGCCGAGGCAGTCTATACTCGGGGTCGATTTGGTAACCAGGTGGGGGCATCCGCTTTCATGACCGGTAAACTCACTTCCAAGACCGCGATCGTCACCGGTGCCGCCCAAGGGATTGGCGCAGCGATTGTGCGACTCTTCGCGCAAGAGGATTGTTTTGTCTACGTCACCGATATCAATGACGAGCTCGGCAAGACCCTTGCAGATTCACTCGGTGATCGCGCCAGCTATCTGCGCCTTGATGTGCGCAGCGAAGAAGATTGGCGGCGAGTGACGACGCAAATCCTCGAGGAACGCGGCAGGCTCGACATCCTGGTGAACAATGCAGGTATCACCGGATTTGAGCACGGCGCCGTACGGCATGACCCGGAGCATGCGCGCCTGGAAGACTGGCACGCCGTGCACCAGACCAATCTCGATGGCGTGTTCCTGGGTTGCAAGTACGCCATTCGCTCCATGCGGCCTCACGGAACCGGTTCCATTATCAACATCTCCTCTCGATCGGGCCTGGTTGGCATTCCGGGCGCCGCGGCCTACGCGTCGTCCAAGGGTGCTGTGCGTAATCACACCAAGACGGTGGCGCTGTACTGCGCTGAGCAAGGACTCACCGTGCGCTGCAACTCGATTCATCCAGCGGCCATCCTCACACCCATGTGGGAGCCCATGTTGGGCACGGGCACCGATCGTCAGGCGCGAATGGATGCGCTGGTTCAAGATACACCGCTCAGGCGGTTCGGCATGCCCGAAGAGGTTGCAGCGGTGGCATTGTTGCTGGCCTCGGATGAGGCGACGTATGTCACCGGCAGCGAGTTCAATATCGACGGTGGGCTCTTGGCAGGCACGGCGGCGACGCCTGCCGTGGGCGATGACACTGGGGCCTAGCGCAAAAGGAAAGGACAGAACTGTAGGAGCTGTCGAGTGAAACGAGGCTGCGATCTTTTGATCTTGTTTTTGAGGGCAGGGTCAAAGGATCGCAGCCTGCGGCAGCTCCAGGGGGGACGGAGGGATGGGGGCGAACCGCGCCACCATCAGGGAAACCGGCACACCGCCAGCGCAAATGAAGGCCATCCGTGAGCGTATAGCGCGCCACCACAATTCGAATCCGCTCGCAGATCAGCTTGAACCCGGTGCCTCAGGGTTACGTCCTGAAACCTACAAAAGCCGGCGCCATTGCCTACGACTACGCCAGAATGCGCCGACTTGTGGGTCATGGGCGATCGTTCTACCGTTGCGGACCACCATATCCAGGTTGGCCATTCTGCCATTTGGCACTATAGTCAATGCCAGATGTCTGGGCGGTGGAGGTTGCCATGAGCGCCAAGAAAAAAGATGTTGTTGTCGAAGAAACTGTCAATGGAGCCGGTCGGATTAAAAAATCCGAACTGCGTGAGCGTGAAGCAGACATGAAGATTTCGATGAATGAGCAATCTGTGCTGAGGATGAGTGCTACACATCGCCCCCCTCAAATGGTTTCGATCTTGCTCTCCGGAAAAATCAGCGATGATCGTATGGATATTTATAGGGCCGTTAAAAACGGTTTTTCGCTGCAGTCGGTGCTGAATATGATCGAAAACAGTACTGTATATAAGCAAAGCGGTGTGTTGTCGAAGATCGTGGGGGCGTCTGATCGTACGCTTGCGCGGCGGTTGAAAATACCCAATGAAGCGCTGACCCCGGAGCAAAGCACGCGCGCGCTCAATTATGCCGAAGTGTTGGAAAAGGCCACGGATGTGCTGGGTTCGCGTGAGCTTGCCGAGCAGTGGATGGTCAAACCTGCCCGAGGTCTGGATGGTGAGACACCTATCGACCTGATTTCTAATTCAGTCGGGTATGAGTTGGTGAATGATTTTCTGACGCGCATGGAATACGGGGTCTATTGATGGCTAAAGACCCTTTGAGCAGTGAGATTCATTTTTGGCGACTTGATCCTGCTGAGTATGCCTCCACCTGGAATGCGGGCGTGGGCGCTGAAAAGGTGGGCGGGCGCTGGAACCCTAAAGGGATGACCACAGTTTATGCAGCCCTCGATGCATCTACGGCCATCCTTGAGGTGGCGGTGCATAAGAATTTCGAAGCACTGGATTGCAAGCCACATTGCCTGACGCAGGCCCTCGTGTTGGACCCGTCGAAGATTTATGTGGTGCAGCCTGAAAGCATTGCCAACGCCAATTGGCTGGCACCGGGTACCCCAAGCCGCAGCCAGCAACGGTTCGGTGCTGATCTGTTGAGCCAGCATCCCTTTGTGCTGGTCCCTTCCAGTGTCTCGCGACATAGCTGGAACTTGTTGATGAACCCGCATCTGGCTCTTGGGTTGTACGAGTTGGTGTTGCAGGAGCCTTTCGCCCTTGATGGACGACTTAATAGGCTGTTGCCCTGAAGACGGTTCTGCCTTCTAACGTGGACAGCTGGCCTACCAATTGCCGGTACAGCTCTTGCCAAGGAGTTTACGAGGCAGGGATGTCCAGTGCCGGGTCATCGATCCGGGTCTTGCAGGGCATCAGCGTGCAAGCAGTCCTCGGGCGGCCAGGTTACGCAGCAAGGCACCCACGCCAAAGGACCATGGCGCTGCCTCGGAACTGTGGGTCACCTGGTTGTGCAGGCTGCCAAGCAAGGGGCTGCTGATACTGACCCGGTCACCGAGTTTGTGGGTGAAACCGCTGCCGGCATGATCGCGATCTGCGGTAGGGGCGAACAGCGTACCGAGGAACAGCAGGAAACCATCGGGATACTGGTGATTGGCGTTGAGGGTCTGGCCGGCCAGGTCTTGCGGGTCCCGGCTGATCTGACTCATGGAGCTCGATCCGTGCATCCGGTAACCGTCCTCACCTTGTACCTCAAGGTCGACCACGCAGGCGCGGACATCGTCCAGGCTGAAGTGATCGTCGAACAGGCGGATGAAAGGCCCGATCGAGCAGGATGCATTGTTGTCCTTGGCCTTGCTCAGCAACAGCGCGCTACGGCCTTCGAAGTCCCGCAGGTTGACGTCGTTGCCCAGGGTCGCCCCGTGGATCTGCCCGCGACTGTTTACCGCGAGCACCACTTCCGGTTCCGGGTTGTTCCACTGCGAACCCGGGTGAATGCCAATCCGGCTGCCGCTGCCGACAGAGGCCAGCACCGGCGCCTTGGTGAAGATCTCCGCGTCCGGACCGATACCCACTTCCAGATACTGCGACCACATGTCCTGTTCGATAAGAAAGGCTTTCAAGCGCATGGCCTGCTCGGAGCCTGGAACGATCGAGCGCAGGTTGTCGCCGATCACCCCGTGCACGGTGGCCCGCACGGCTTCAGCCTTGGCGGCATCACCACCGGCCTGCTCCTCGATCACACGCTCGATCATGCTGGCGGCGAAGGTTACGCCGGCAGCCTTGATCACTTGCAAATCCAGGGGCGGTAGCAAGTACGGTCTGGATGGATCGGCGTCGGGCCCCGTGTTGGCCAGCAGGGCTTCGACGCTGGCGATGAAAATGCCGGGCGTGTCGCGTACTGCCGAGAGCGGAGCTTCGGATTCCAATAAGTCACTCAAGGTCGCGAAACGCTCCGACAGGTCGAATACGCCGTCGGCGCGCAGGACGATAGGCGAAGGTCCGGCGATGTGTCCTGGTACCCAGGCACGGCCGATCAAGGTACCGGCCACACCATCGACTGGCAGAGTGTTTTCGGGAGTAAGCACTAGCGACATGGCAATCTTCCTGGTTCGTAAAGACTTCACGCTAGGGCGCACAGCCGATAAACTCCAATGAGATAATTTCAATAATTGATAACGTAGAGTTATCGCCTGGGAGGTGTGCCCATGTCGGAACTATCATTCACCCACTTTTGCGGATGGCTCAAATTCAGGCATTTGCAGCTTATCGACACGCTAGGTCGCACGCGCAACATGCACCTGGCGGCGCAACAGATGAATCTCAGCCAGCCGGCCATCAGCAAGATGCTAAAGGAAATCGAAAGCCTGCTCGGCTTTGCGTTATTCGAACGCCTGCCGCGTAGCATGCCACCCACGGCACTGGGAGAGCATGTGCTGCGCTATGCGCAGATTGCCCTGAATGACGCGCGCTCGTTCGTCGAACAAATCAGCAGCCTGCGCGAAGGCGGTCATGGCTACCTCAGGATCGGCGGTATTTTCGCCGCCACCGCCGTGGCGTTGCCCGAAGCTATCTTGCAGATCAAGGAACGCTGGCCGTTGCTATCGATCGAGGTGGTGGAGCAAACCAGTAACCACCTGATGAAAATGCTAGAAGAGAAAAAACTCGACCTGGCCATCGCCCGTTTCACCGATCAAAGCCAGCAGCAGCATTACGACTTCCAGCCACTGGCGCCCGAACCGTTCTGCATCGTGGTCAACGACCGACACCCGCTGGCCGCTGCCGGCCCCCTCTCATTGCAGCAATTGGTGGACTTGCCGTGGATTCTCTACCCGGTGGGTACACCCATTCGTGGCCGCATGGAACTGGCGTTCGCCGAAGCTGGCGTGGGCATGCCGCGAAACACCGTCGACACCATCTCCATGCAGACCTTCCTGCAGGTGCTGCAACGCGGGCCCATGATCGGAATGCTGCCCAACGCCATGGTCAATCCGCTCCTCGAGAGCGGCCAGCTCAAGATCCTCGATACGCCGTTGCACCTGGTGCCGCAGGATTACGGCATCCTCACGCGCAAGGGCGAGCAGCTGGTGGGGGCGGCCCTGGAGTTTGCCGAGATATTGAAGGACAACGCCCGGCTGGCCCGGGATTCGACGTTTTGAAAACGGCAACGTCCTGGATGCCCTCGATCATCAAGAGCACCGGTATCACCAGCAGCTTGCACATTGGCTTCCTGACCGCCATTCCCTATGCGGTGGCCGTCGTGGCCATGCTGCTCAACGCCCGCCACGCCAACTGCAAAAAAAGCGAGCACCTCCGCGAAGCTGGAGACGGCATGAAAGGGCAGGGTTTACACTTTTCAGTTTAAGCAGGAGAAGCAAATGAAACTGTTGCGTTATGGCGAAAAAGGTTCGGAGAAGCCCGGCCTGCTGGATGCCGACAATCAGGTACGCGATCTCTCGGGCCACGTGGCGGATATCGCCGGGACGGCCCTGAGTCCTGAAAGCCTGGCGACGCTAGCCGCGATCGATCCGGCCAGCCTGCCGATCGTTTCTGGGCAGCCGCGGATTGGCGCTTGCGTAGGGCAGGTCGGGAAATTCATCTGCATCGGCCTGAACTACGCCGACCATGCGGCCGAGTCGAACATGGAAGTGCCCAAGGAGCCGATCATCTTCAACAAATGGACCAGCGCCATCTGCGGTCCGAACGACAACCTCGAGATCCCGCGGGGCTCGCTCAAGACGGATTGGGAAGTGGAGCTCGGCGTGGTCATCGGCAAAGGCGGGCGTTATATCGATGAAGCGAACGCCATGGAGCACGTCGCCGGCTACTGCGTGATCAATGATGTCTCGGAGCGTGAATGGCAACTGGAGCGTGGCGGCACTTGGGACAAGGGCAAAGGCTTCGATACGTTCGGCCCGCTCGGCCCGTGGCTGGTCACCCGCGATGAAGTTGCCGACCCCCATGCGCTGGACCTGTGGCTGGAAGTTGACGGACACCGCTACCAACAAGGCAACACGCGCACGCTGATCTTCAATGTGCCGCAATTGATTGCCTACCTGAGCCGCTGCATGAGCCTGCAACCGGGCGATGTGATTTCCACCGGCACGCCACCGGGTGTCGGCTTGGGCATCAAGCCACAGCCGGTGTTCCTGCGTGCCGGGCAGACGGTTCGGCTGGGCATCACGGGGTTGGGCGAGCAGCGACAAGTGACCGTGCAAGCGGATTGAAGTGTCGACAAACAGACCCTCCTGGAACGCAAATGGTTTGATAGCAGCCTTGGATGCAAGGGTGGGGCAACCCGGACGTTCCCCCCACCCATTCAAGGGTGGGACATGCACTACCTTCTCTGGATAAGCTTGGATCTGGTAGCAGACCAGCCTGGTATCGGCTTCCATCAAAGGAGACAGGATCATGAACCCGACCGAGTTCGATGCGCTTGAGGGTTTGCTGCAGCGCCGCCGCAGCTGCCGCGCCTTTCTTCCACAACCCGTCGATCCCGTGCTGATCTCTCGCCTGTTCGCCTTGGCGCAACGCACTGCGTCATGGTGCAACACGCAGCCATGGCAGGTCATCGTGACCCGCGGCGATGCCACCGAGCGCTTCCGCGCCGCGTATATCAACGAGCTGCAGACGGGCTCTGCGGCGCCGGACTTGCCTTTCCCCGGTGAGTACCAGGGCGTCTATCCAGCGTCGCCGTGAATGCGCACGACAACTGTACGAAAGCATCGGCATCGCGCCGGGCGACCGGGTCGCCAGCCAGCAACAGACCCTGCGCAATTTTTCACTGTTCGACGCGCCGCATGTCGCGATCATTACCAGTGATCGCGTGCTAGGCACTTATGGTGCAGTCGATTGCGGCGGCTACGTAGCCAACCTGCTGCTGGCAGCCGAAGCACTGGGCCTGGGGATCATTGCCCAAGCCGCGCTGGCCAGCCACGCCGGGTTTGTGCGTCGACATTTCGGCATCGACGAGGACCGGCTCGTGGTCTGTGGTGTTTCCTTTGGTTATGCCGACCACGATTCACCTGCCAATGGCTTCTACACGACGCGAGCACCCGCGCAGGAGACGCTACTGTGGCATGACAGCTGAGATCGATTCGAGGCACGTTTTCGAGCTTTTGCACAAACTTTGATTGACGCGCAACAGGCCCCGATCGTTGAATGGCCTTCTTCCATTGGCGCCGGACAACGCGCGCCCCTTCAACTGAAAGCGAGATCATCGGTGCTCAGAAATGTGACGGACATGGATCTGCGCCTGTTGCGCATTTTCGCCATCGTCGTGAAGTGCGGTGGGTTTACGGCTGCGCAGGCCGAGTTGAACATGAGCCAGTCCAACATCAGCACGCACATTTCAAGCCTGGAAAAACGCCTCGGTTATCGCATCTGCGAGCGCGGCAAGGGCGGGTTTCGCTTGACCGAAAAAGGCCAGCGGATACTCAAGGCTTCGTCAGCGTTGTTCGGCGCGGTAGATGCATTTCGCGACGAGGCACAGGACCTGGCCGGGCGCCTGGTGGGTGATCTGTATCTCGGCCTGGCCGATAACATCGCGACCTTGCCCACCGCCCGGATCGATGCGGCCATCGGCCGTTTTTATCAGCGCGACCACGACATGCACGTGCACATCTTCGTCAATTCGCCCACCGAACTGGAATTGGCGGTCATCGATGGGCAACTGGACCTGGCGATTTCCTATTTCAGCCGGCCGTTGCCGACGCTGGCCTACCAGCCGTTGTACAAAGAAGAAATCGGCATTTTCTGCGGGGATAGGCACCCGCTGTTCTCGGTCGATGCGCCCACTGTCGAACAACTGCAGGCCAGTGACTGGATCAGGCATGGTTTCCTGCCGGCCGACCAGGTCCTGCCGGTGACGCCCGGGCGCGCTTCAGCCACCGCCCATCATATGGAAGCGGTGGCCCATGGCGTACTGGCCGGGACACACCTGGGGTATCTCCCGGCCCATTACGCCCGGCCCTGGCTGGCGAGCGGACAAATGCGCGCGTTGCAGCCGGCGACGCTGCGCTACGAGGTACAACACAGCATGATCACCCACGTCGGTCACCCGCAAAGCGAAGCCGTGCGTGCCTTCATCGATGACTTGCTGGCCGAGCACAACCTCTAAGCCTGTCAGCCAAGACAGCGGGTGATGTGTTTGACCGACTGATAGGCGGCCAGGCCCCACGGGCCCAGCTCACGACCGATGCCGCTGCCCTTGGTGCCGCCCCAGGACGTCTCGACGAACACCGCCTGGATCGAGTTGATCCAGACGTGGCCGACCTCCAGGGCCTGGGCGACCCGTTCGGCGCGAACCAGATCGGCGCTGATGACGGTAGCCACCAGGCCAAAGCGGCTGTCGTTGGCAACTGCCAGTGCTTCTTGCTCCGTGGAGAAGCGACGGGTACACAACACCGGGCCGAAAATCTCTTCGGTCCACAAGCGGCTGGTCACCGGCACGTCCGCATAGAGGGTCGGGTTGACGAACCAGCCCGGGTCACGCTGCACGTCGCCGCCGGTCACGCAATGCAAGCCTTCGCTGCGAGCGATGGCAAAGTATTCCGACACTTTGGACCATTGCGCCTGACTGGTGAGTGGGCCCATATCGACTTCGCCGTTCAGCGGATTGCCGACCCGCAGTGTTTCGAATGCGCTCTTCAGGCGCAGTATCAGTGCATCGGCGATGCTGTCCTGGACGAGCAGACGGGATGTCGCCGAGCACATTTGCCCGGCATTCCAGCAGATACCGGCGACGATCCATTCAACGGCCTGATCGAGGTCGCAATCGTCGAAAACGACAATCGCGGACTTGCCACCCAGCTCAAGCGTCAGAGGGCGGCAATGGGCGGCCGAGCTGCGCATGACCTGGCTGCCGACGGCGTTGCTGCCGGTGAACGACAGCTTGTCGAGACCGGCATGGTTGCTCAGCGCTGCGCCGACTTCGGCTTTACCGCCGACGATGTTCAGCACGCCCGCGGGCAGGCCCAGCGCGTCGGCTATGTGGCCGTAGGCCTGCTCGATCAACGGCGTGATCTCCGACGGCTTGAGCACCACCGTGCAACCGGCGGCCAGTGCCGGTGCGAGCTTCCAGGCACTGGTGACCAACGGGAAATTCCATGGCACGATCAAACCCACCACGCCCACCGGTTCAAGGCGCGTGTGGGCATTGAAACCCGGTACGGCCAGCGGCACGTCACGGTCCTGCCGGGCATCGAGTCCTTCAGCCAAGCCTGCGTAATAGTGAAACGTAGCAACGGCATCGTCGATGTCCACCACCGCTTCATGGCGGGGTTTACCGTTGTTCTGCATCTGCAGCGCGATCAGTGCTTCGCGGCGCGTTTCGATTTGTTCGGCAAAACCATTCAAATAAGCTGCGCGCTGCGACCCACTGAGGTTGCGCCAGCCGGGGAGTGCCTGGCGCGCGGCGGCAATGGCTTGATCGACTTGCAGGGCACTCGCTGCAGTCAACTCGGCAAAGGGTTGGCCCAGTGCCGGGTCGAAGACGGTGATGCAGTCGACACCTTCACCGGCTACCCAACGGCCGTCGATGTAATGGGCGGCGGTCATGGTCGTACTCCCTGAAGCACGCCCTGTACAGCGTTGCGGAAAATCTGGCTGTAATCGTCAGCACTGAGGACGCAGGCATTGGTGTCCGATGAAGAAATGTCGGCCAGCGCCTGTTCTCCCACCCAGGACGCGGCGTCGGCATCAAGACCGATTTCAGCCAATGAGTGAGGAATGCCGAGGCGTTTGCGCAGGTCCAGCACCCAATCGAGAAAGCCGTCGAAATCCGCTTGTGGCAACTCCAGGTAGCGCGCCAGGCGCGCGATGTCCGGGGCAATCGTTTCCCGGTTGGCCATCAGCACATAGGGCAGGAGGATCGCGTTCAACAAGCCGTGGTGCTTGTGATAGCGGGCGCCCAGTGGATGGGCGAGGGCGTGCACACCGCCCAGGCCTTTCTGAAAGGCCACGGCAGCCATGGCGGAAGCCACGAGCATGCCTTCGCGCGCGACCATGTCCTGGCCATCGGCATGGGCATTGACCAAGTGCTGCTGGATCAGGCGAATGCCCTCCACCGCAACGCCAGAAGACATCGGGTGATACAGGGGCGAGCAAAAGGCTTCAATGTGATGGGTCAAAGCGTCCATGCCCGTGGCCGCCGTCAGGGTGGGCGGCAGGCCTCGGGTCAGAATCGGATCGAGGATCACGGTGGCCGGGAGCAGTTCCGGGTGGCTGATCACCCGTTTGACGTTCTCTTCGCTCTGGGTCAACACGGCTTCGCGGCCCAGTTCCGAACCCGTGCCAGCCGTGGTCGGCAACGCAATCAAAGGTGGCAGCCCCAGGCGGGGAAAGTCCGCCAGGGTGGGGTAGTGGGCGATGACCTTGGACCATTCGAACCGTTGCAGTCCTTGCGCATCGACGGTCGCCAGGCTGATGCCCTTGGCGGCATCCATCGCGCTACCGCCGCCCAGGGCGATCAGTGAGTCATGCTTGCCGGCCTTGAACGCAGCAACGCCTTGGGCCACGTCCGCCATGCTCGGGTTGCTGGCGACTTCGCTGAACACGCTGAACGGTATATCGGCCTGGGTCAGGTGAGCCTTGAGCAGCACCAAGGGTTCCAGGGACAACATGCCAGGGTCGGTGACCAGCAAGGGATTGCGCATGCCCAGCAAGGTGCAGCGCTCTGCCAATGCATCGAGCGCACTCGGTCCGCAGAAAATATCCGTGGGGTAATTCCAATAGTGAAGGGACATCTGAAACTCCAGATCGGCAAGGCGCAGGGTGGGTGCGCCTTGCTTGGCAAGACAAGGGCGTTATTGAACGTGCAGGTGGGGGCTGACGGTGCGTTGATAGGGTTTGGCGTAGACCATGTAGATCAGGCCCAGTACCGCCAGGATCGAGAACACCAGGATCACCGCCCAGACCTGAAACCAGGGCGCACCGGGTGGGGCGAGGGATTCCCGTGGCCAGGCCACGTTAATGCTTTCGAACACCAGCCAGAAAAACGCGGCGAGGTTGATTGGCACACCCCAGCGGCCGAGGCTGAACACGCCAGGCTCGGCTTTCCATTTACCGCTCAGGCGAGCGAGCAGGGCGCAGGTGACCACGATCAGGAACACCACGAAGAAACCGCCGCTGCCAAACGCGATCAGGGTGCCGACGGCCGTTGCGTTCAAGCCCAGGGCCAGGCCGAAGCTGGCAAACAGCGTGCTGAACAGCATGGCGGCAAAGGGCACTTTGCGCTTGTCCACGCGGCGCAACAGCTTTGATGCGGGCAGGATCGAGTCCCGTGCCATGCCAAATACGGCGCGGCCGATGTAGGTCTGCACAGAGACGACGCAGGCGATGAACGCGACCAGCACGATGCCCACGAACGGCCGTTCCGACCAGGCGCCAAAGGCATCGACGACAGCAGGCGTGACCGGGTCGACGACCTGGCCGGACACCATCGCCGCCGTGTCGGTGTAGGACAGGGTGACGGCGAACGCAGTCAGCATCACGGTCAGCCCGACCAGAATCATCGAGCGCAAGATGGCCCGTGGGGTCGATGTGCGGGCGTCGGCGGTTTCCTCGGACACTTGCGAGCAGGCATCAAAACCGAGGAACGCCCATCCACCCACGGCCATGGCTGTCAGGAAGCCCGACAGGTAGGAACCGTCGGAACCCTGCGTAGACGTCAGGCCTTCAAACACCAGCGACAACGAATGGTTGCGGAAGAACAGCAGCAACAATACGCCGATGCCAATGGAGGCAATCGCCTCGGCGATGATGCCGGCATTGACGAAATACTTGAGCGGGTTGATCCCGAACAGATTCACCCCAAGACCCAGCAGCAACAACACTGCACCACTGAAAACCTGGGCGTTGGCGGAAGGCGGTACGCCTGTGAAAAACAGCCACAGCCAGAACCCGCCCAAATAGGCCACGGTGGTTAACGAGGCCAGTGCGGATGCCAGGTACATGAACCCGGTAAACCACGCCCAGCGATCGCCCGCCAGGCGCTTGACCCATTGGTAGCAACCACCGGCAAGCGGGTACTGCGAGGCCAGCTCGGCATAGACCAGGGCCACCAGCAATTGCAACGCCAGGCACAACGGCACGATCCAGACCCACGAAGGACCCACACTCATGGCACCCAGCGACATGACCGAATAGATACCGACCACGGGCGAAACCGTGGCGAAGCCGACCGAAAATGATGACCACAGAGACAGCCCCCGATGCAGCTCCTGGGCATAGCCCTGGCTGTGCAGCAGGTGTTCATCGGCGCTTTGCCGTGTAGATGACATAGGAATTCCTTGAGTCGGCAGACACATTTATTTTTAGGATCGCCTTGTTTGTCCAGGCGTACCGACGAAACGAGCTCCTTTGGGAAAGGAGTGACAAGGAGCTTAAAGCGGGGAAACATCAAAGAAAATTCATATGTATTGAGGCTGACATCTGGATTTATTGATGTATTGGAAAGCCATTCCGATACCTTTGCGCCTCCCCTGTAGGAGCGTGGCTTGCCCGCGATGAACGATAACGCGGTGTAGCTGAGGGCATACAGCACGTGATCAACCTTTGATCCGGCAATCCGTCAGCGTCCCGATTTCGTGCTGAACTCAATCGCAGCACTGATCAGGAGGGATCACCATGGCCACCATGAAAGCCGCAGTATTCGTCGAGAGAAACCGGATTGTGCTCGAGGACAAACCCATACCCGAAGTCGGCCCGCTCGATGCCCTGGTTCGCATAACCACCACCACGATCTGCGGCACCGACGTGCATATCCTGCGTGGCGAATACCCTGTCGCCAAAGGCCTGACAGTGGGCCACGAGCCAGTCGGCGTCATCGAACGACTGGGCTCGCAGGTGCGCGGTTTTGCCGAAGGCCAGCGAGTGATCGCGGGCGCAATCACCCCCAGCGGGCAAAGTTACGCCTGCCTGTGCGGCTGCGGTTCACAGGATGGCCCGGACACCCGGCACGGTTTTCGGGCCACCGGTGGCTGGAAATTCGGCAATATCATCGATGGTTGCCAGGCTGAATACGTATTGGTGCCGGATGCGTTGGCCAATCTGTGCCCGATACCGGACGGCCTCAGCGACGAACAGGTGCTGATGTGCCCGGACATCATGTCCACCGGCTTTTCCGGGGCCGAGCGAGGCGGGGTGGAAATTGGCGATACCGTCGCGGTGTTCGCGCTGGGGCCTATCGGGCTCTGCGCGGTGGCCGGCGCACGCCTTAAAGGCGCGACCACGATTATCGGCGTCGATGCGGTCGCCGAACGCATGACCGTCGCCAAACAACTGGGTGCAACCCATGTGGTCAATTTCAAGGACGGCGATGTGGTTGAACAGATCATGGCCCTGACCGATGGGCGTGGTGTCGATGTCTCCATCGAGGCATTGGGCACCCAGGGTACGTTTGAGTCGGCACTGCGGGTTTTGCGTCCGGGTGGTCGGCTTTCCAGCCTCGGGGTTTACTCCAGCGACCTGCGCATTCCGCTGGACGCTTTCGCTGCCGGTCTGGGCGACTACAGCATCATCACGACCTTGTGCCCCGGCGGCAAAGAACGCATGCGGCGCTTGATGGCGGTGGTGGAAAGTGGCGGGGTGGATCTATCGCCACTGGTGACTCACCGGTACAAGCTGGATGACATTGAAGCGGCGTATGAGTTGTTTGCTCATCAGAGGGATGGGGTGATGAAGGTGGCGATTACTCCGTAGAGCCGATTGCGACCTGTCGATGCCAGCAATGCTATCCATATCAGCGATCCATGGATCCAATTTTGCCCAATAACTGGCGATTTCCCCGTGCATTGCTAGCCTCAGTCCTACAAGACATCTCTCACAAGGAGTGGGGCCGTGAATGGTCGTGTGGTATTGGCAGTCTTGGGCGTAGGTCTCAGTGCAACCGTATCGGCCGCCGAACTCCAGGTGGAGGTGCGGCTCGATGTGCAACGTGGCTGCCAACTGGTCGGGCAACAACGCAGTGCGGGTGTCGAGCAATTGGGCGTGCTGGACTTCGGCAGCAGCGCGCGTCTGGACGATCCCGCGGGGCCGCTCGGAGCCGCCCTGATGAACGAACGTCTGCCCCGGCTCGAATGCAATCCCGATACCACTTATCAATTACGCGTCGATGGCGGCCTGCACGGTGGCGTCGGCGACGTTCGTTACATGGCCGGTAGCGCCGAACACAGCAAACCCATTCCTTATCGACTCTATCAGGACCCGGCGCGGCGAGTTCCGCTGGCTGTGGATGTGCCGGTGAGCGGTCGGGTGCCGGATACCGGCTCGGTGGATCTGCCGTTGTACGCCCGCATCGAACCCTTGGCACAGATACCCAGGGTCAGTCGCTATGCAGATCTGGTGAAGGTGACGCTCACCTGGTAATTGCATGAGCAGTCAACAACCCAGGCTCAGTCGGGTTGTAAAGGGAATGAGGCGTTCGGGAACGAACGACCGTATTGTCAACCTGAGGGATCGGGATGGATTTCATGACCAGGTTCTGGAAGATTTTCGCCGTGGGCGCGCTGGTGCTGTTGGCCGGTGTCGTACAAGCGGCCGTCAGCGGGCAGATCCAGGCGCGGCTGACCCTTATCGCCGGTTGCGAAGTGACAAACAGCGGCAATCCCGACAGCCCGGTCAGCGACCTCGGCGACCTGGATTTCGGCCAGCAAGGTCCGACCTGGAGCAACCCGATCAAGGCCAATATCGCTGACGAAGTCAGCGGCAAATTGAACGTGGCCTGCAACCCTTCGGTCACCGGCTTCACCGTCACCATCGATGGCGGCACCCATGGCGACGGCACCACCCGGCGCCTGAGCAACGGCCGCCAGACCGTCGCTTATCAATTGTTCCTCGATGCTGGCGGCAACCGCAGCTACCGCATCGGGCAACAACACAATTTCGCTGTCACCAGCGGGGCGCAGATACCGATTCCGGTATTCGGCTCGGTGGTGGCGAATACCCGCGCGTTACCCGCTGGTGTCTATTCCGACACCCTGACGGTAACGCTCGACTGGTAACCCCGTAGAGGACGGACACCATGCGTACATTTACATCAAGGATAGGTTTGTCATTGCTTGGTCTGACGCTGGCGTCCAGCGCCCAGGCTGCCACCACGGTCACCGGCCAGATCACCTCCAGCCTGATCCTGATCAGCAGTTGCCAGGTCAACGGGGGGGGCGGAGACACCAATCTGAACTTCGGTGCCCTCAACTTCGGCACCGCCAACAGCCTGTTCACCACGGCCACGGGGCAAGTGCTGGGCGGAGGCGGCGGAGCGCTGTCGATTCTTTGTTCGGCTGGCACCACGCCAACGGTCAAGGTGCGCGCCGGGGCCCACGATGGGCAATCGCCGGGCGGGACCCGGGCGTTGTACGACGGTGTCGCCAACTATGTTCCGTACGACCTGTACACCGATGCCGGGCACTCGCAGATTCTGGCGATTGACGGGGTGATCAACCTCGCCGCCAGTACCGGCGTGGCGCAGACCGTGAACCTTTACGGTCAGGCGGTGGGCAAGGCCGGTTTGCCGGCGGGCACTTACACCGACACGATTTCCGTCGAACTGACGTTCTAGCCATGCCCAGGCATGGTTGTGCGGCGCTGCTCGTGCTGGGTGCGGGTGTTCTGCCCCTGCCGCTCACTGCGGCGACCAGCCAGAGCTTCCAGGTCAGCGCCACGGTGACGGCCGGTTGCCTGGTGGTCGGCGGTGTCTCCAATTACGGCAGCCTGAATTTCGGCAACCGCTCGGCGCTGGCCACAGGTTTGGTGCAAGTCGCACTGACCGGGGGCGTACAGTTGCAATGCACGCCGGGCGTGACCCTGAACATGAGCATCGATGGCGGACTTTACAACAGCGGTGGGCGACACATGCAACTGACCACCGGCAGCAACCGGGTGGCGTATCAACTGTTTCGCGACGCGGCCTACAGCCAGGCCCTGGGGATCGGGCAAAGCGTGGCGGTGGCGTATGGCGATGCGAACAACATCAGCCTGCCGATCTACGGCCAGGTGCAGTTGCCAGGCAATCAACCCGGGGGGACGTACAGCGACGTACTGCAAGTGCAACTGTCGTGGTGACGAGGCGTGCGGATCAAGCCCAATGGGCAAAAAGGAGCAGGCACATGGTTTCATCTTCGCGACGGCGGTGGGTCGTCGGTCATATGCTGTTGGCACTGTTGTGGTTGGGGACAACCCGGGTGCAGGCGGCCAGTTCGGTGCTGATCTGGCCGATCGATCCGGTGCTGGAGGCCGATCAGCAAGCCAGTGCCCTGTGGCTGGAAAATCGCGGCAGCGAGACCGCCAATCTGCAGATTCGCGTGTTTGCCTGGAGCCAGAGCGGCTTCAGCGATCAATACCAGAATCAGCGTGACGTGATCGGCAGCCCTCCGGTGGCGAAGATCGAACCCGGCCAGAAACAACTGGTGCGCCTGACCCGAACCCGGGAAATCCCGCCAGGTCAGGAACTGGCCTACCGCATCATCATCGATGAAATTCCCTCGGCGAAACCACCCGAGGCGGGCGACGGCAAGACCGCGGCGGCGATTCGTTTTCAGATGCGTTATTCGGTGCCGTTGTTCGCCTATGGCGCGGGCCTGTGGAGCAAGGAAGACACCACCCGCCAGCGCAATCCGAAAGGCGTCGGCCTGCCGGATTTGAGCTGGCGCACGGTGGCCGTTGACGGTCGTTCTTATGTCGAGGTGCGCAACCAAGGCGCGGTTCATGCGCGCCTGACCGATGTGGCGCTCAAGCAGGGTAGCCAGACCCGGCCGGTGGTAGACGGATTGCTGGGGTATGTGTTGCCCGGCGCGATCATGCGCTGGCCCGCGCCCGGCCCGATGGATGGCGACCCGGCGTTGCAGGTGCGTGTCAATGGTGCGCCGCAGGTGCAGAGCATAACGCCGGCACGCTGACCTGCCGTTGATTCTTTTGCAGGCGCCTTTTGCCTGCGATCGAGTTATGTGGAGTAAAGGAGCCTAAGTCCAATGACGGACACAAAGCGGTAATGAGCCAGGGTTGGGCTCGCAGTTTGTGGCGTCCGTTCTGGGCCATAGGCTGTACGTGTTGCCTGCTGGTTATTTATCACGCAGAGGCCGGTGACCTGCCGCCTCCGCCCAGCGGCATGGAGGCTGTTGCCGATGCGCAGTTGTTTCTGGAACTGGTGGTCAACCAGATGAACACCGGACGAATCGTGGCGGTCGAGCAGCGCCATGGGCAATTCTTTGTTCCCGCCAGTGCGCTGCATGAAACCGGCATGAAACTGCCGCAAGACATCAAAGCCGAAGTCGGCCTCGACAGCTTGCCGGGCTTGCACAGCGAGTACGACAGCAACGCGCAGCGCCTGTTGCTGGACGTACCGCCCGACTGGCTGCCGGAGCAGTTTGTCGGCCGTCGCCAAGCCTATCCGCGTACCCCGGCGCTGAGCAGCTTCGGCGCCTTGCTCAACTATGACCTGTACCTCAACGACACCGATGATGCCGGCACTTACCTGGCCGCCTGGAACGAAGTGCGGCTGTTCGACAGTTGGGGGACGCTGTCCAATACCGGGCAATACCGCCGCACCTTGTCCGGGGACGCGGTTGACACGCTGAACAATGGTTACCTGCGCTATGACACCACCTGGCGCTACTCCGATGATGATCGGATGCTGACTTACGAGGCGGGCGACCTGGTCAGCGGTGCCTTGCCCTGGAGCAGTTCGGTGCGTCTGGGTGGCGTTCAACTGTCGCGGGACTTCGGCGTACGCCCGGACCTGGTGACCTACCCCTTGCCGCAGTTCGCCGGGGAGGCCGCGGTGCCGTCGTCGGTGGACCTGTTCATCAATGGCTACAAGTCCAGCAGCGCCGATCTGCAACCCGGCCCTTACACACTGACCAACATTCCGTTCATCAACGGTGCCGGCGAAGCCGTGGTGGTCACCACCGACGCCCTGGGACGCCAGGTCTCGACCACGGTGCCGTTCTACGTCACCAGCAGCTTGTTGCAAAAAGGCCTGTCGGACTTTTCCGTGGCGGCCGGCACCTTGCGCCAGGACTACGGCCTGCGGGATTCCAGTTATGGCCCCGGCGTCACGTCCGGCAGTTTGCGTTACGGCCTGAGTGACAACTTCACCCTGGAAAGCCACGCGGAAGCCTCCGATGCGCTGGCGCTCGGTGGTGTTGGCGGTAATGTGCGGCTGGGCAATTTCGGCGTGCTCAACAGCGCCGTCAGCCAAAGCCGTTTCGACGGGGAAACCGGCCAGCAACTGAGCCTCGGTTATCAATACAGCAGCCAGCGCTACAGCTTTGCCTGGCAGCGCCTGCAACGGCGTGATCAATATGCCGACCTGACCGTGGTCGACAGTCCGTACACCACCCTCAGCAAACGCAGTGAGCAGGCTACCCTGAGCGTCAATCTCGATAGCTGGGGTAGCCTTGGCGCCGGGTATTTCGACGTGCGCGCGGCGGACGACTCGCGCACCCGCCTGCTTAACCTGACCTGGAGCAAACCGTTGTGGCGCAGCACCAGTTTTTACCTGTCGGCCAACCGCGAGATCGGCGACAGCAACTGGGCAGTGCAGGCGCAACTGGTGATTCCGTTCGACCTGCGTGGCAGCCTGGCCATCGGCAGTGAACGCAGCAAGGACGGCCAGGCGCAGCAGCGGGTCAACTACAGCCGTGCAGTGCCGACCGAGGGCGGGGTGGGCTTCAATCTCGGCTACGCCAAGGGTGATGGACCCGACTACCGGCAGGCCGACTTGACCTGGCGTCTACAGTCGGTGCAATTGCAGGCCGGGGTCTATGGCACCAGCGATGCCCAAACCCGTTGGGCCGATGCCAGCGGTTCGCTGGTGTGGATGGACCGCCAGGTGTTCGCCGCGAACCGAATCGACGACGCGTTTGTGGTGGTCAGCACCGATGGCTACGCCGATATTCCGGTGCGCTACGAAAACCAGCAGGTGGGCCAGACCGATCGCAACGGCCACTTGCTGGTACCGTGGAGCAGCGCCTATTACCGAGGCAAATACGAGATCGATCCGCTAAACCTGCCGGCCAACGTGCGCAGCCCGAACGTCGAGCAACGCATCGCGGTACGCCGTGGCAGCGGTTATCTGTTGGAGTTTCCGTTAAGCCGGGTGATCGCGGCGAGCATCGTGCTGGTAAACGCGCAGCAGCAGGAGTTGCCCTTGGGCAGCGGGGTGGTGCATGAGCAGAGCGGCACGCAAACCGTGGTCGGCTGGGACGGTCTGGTGTACCTGGAAAACCTGCAGGCGCAGAACGATCTGCGGGTGACGATGGGCGATGGCAAGACCTGCCATGTGCAGTTTGCCGCCGACCTGACCCAGGATCAGGTCCCGCTGCTCGGGCCGTTGGTGTGCCGATGAAGTGGCTGATGCTGCTGGTGCTCTGGCTGCCCGCACCCGCGTGGGCCTTGTGTTCGGTGGGCGGCACTACACCCGTGGCATTCGGCTCATTGAGTTCGATTGCCGTGCGCACCACATCGCAACCCGGTTCCACGCTCAACGGCGGCTTGCGTTGCACCGGCTCGCTGTTGACTTTGCTGAGCAGCAACGATCACTTCTGGGCCACCGTTACGTCGACCCAGAGCGGTTTGCTCGGTCCCACCGGCGACGTCATCGGCTACACGATCTACGCCAACAACAGCACCAGCTACCCGCTGACCCGCGGCACCGCCTACGACTTCGCGCGCAATGGAATCATCGACGCGCTTGGCCTGCTCGGTGGTACGACCCCAAAAACCGTGCCCTTGTATTTCGCCACCACCATCGGCAGCAACGTCGCGGCCGGGATCTATAGCGAAACCCTGAGCATTTTCTGGAACTGGAACTATTGCTCGGGCATCGGCGTTGGCGGGATTTGCCTGGGACGCGACATTGGTAGCGGCACCGCCACGTTGACAATCACCCTGACGGTTGCCAACGACTGCACCATCACCGCCCCGAACATCGCCTTCGGCAGCGCGCCGGTGGTCAGTGCTTTCGCCCCGGTCACCGGACAGACCATCAACCTGGCTTGTACCAAAGGCAGCGCTTATACCGTGGGACTGAGTGATGGGCAAAACCCGCTGAGTGTCGGCGGGCGTCGACGGATGATCTCGAATGGTAATTACCTGGCCTATGACATTTTCAAGAGTGCCGGCACGACCCGCTGGGGAAGCGTGGGCAGTGCGCGTCGGGCCAGTTCGGATGCCGAGGTCAATCCGGGGAATGGACTGGGGACGGGGAGCCAGATCTTCAATTACAACGCGAAGATCTATACCGATCAGGCGACTCCACCCGCGGGGACTTATCTGGACAGTGTGGTGTTGGATGTGGGGTTCTGATGTTGCAGCTTAAAACCGCCCAAACTTGAGCGGGTATTCGATCACAATGTAGATCCTGTCGATGTCACCGCCGCCTTGGGCGCTGTTTGCCCGATGGACCACGTGGGACAGCTGCACAGACAAGTCCTTGGCCGGCCCTGACTGCAGCACATACCGAAGATCGATATCGCGCTCCCAGTGTCGTCCACCATCGCCTTGTTGAGGAACGTACTCTCCAGTCGATTCGTCGAAAGGGTTATAGCCTCCGCCTTGGGGCGCGTGGGTTCCGTCGATACCGCGTCCGTTGACGTAACGCGTCATGAATTTCAATCCAGGTATGCCGTAGCTGCCCAGGTCGAGGTCATAACGGGCCTGCCAGGAACGTTCATGGGGGCCATTGAAGTCGGCATACTTGATCGAATTGGCAAGGTAGATGGAGTCGCCGCCGACAAAATCGAACGGGGTGTCGCCGTTGATCTTTTGGTAGGCGAGGGTGAAACCATGGCCTGCGGCGGTGTATTTGCCAGCCAGGCTGTAGGCAGTGTTATCAATGGCTCCGGCCACCGACTCGCCATAATCCCTGGTGTGGTAAACGTTGCCGTCGACGAATACGCCGGACTGCTTCAGGTGCAAGTTGCCATAGTATTGGTGCCAGGTGTCACTCAGCTGTGAGACATAAAGCGCACCCCCTATCGGGCGTTCTTCAAACAGGTTGGCGCCAATGAAATCGATGCCGCCCGTTCGGGTACTCACACCGTAACCTGCGAAATCGCCTTTACTGGTCGATGCGTCCTGGTTCTTGAAAGCCGTGAAGTGACCTGCCAGCAAGTGCATGTCATCGATTTCCCGGCTATCCAATAGCAGGCCGGTGGCGTACTCGGGTTGCAGGCGTTTGTCCGCCGTGTCGAACACCGGCGTTTCCACGGTCATTTCACCGAACGCCAAGGTGGTGCGAGAGGTGCGCAGCTTGAGGGCGCCACCACCACTGGAATAATCGTCTTCGCTACGTCCCTCTTGGTCGAGTGGCAGTAATCCCGTCCCGGAATGCCCCTTGCCACCGTCGAGCTTCAATCCGAGAAACCCATGGGCATCGATGCCAAAACCAATCGCACCAGAGGTAAATCCGGACTCGAACGACGTAATGAACCCTTGGGCCCATTCCTGGGTGTAGTTTTTGCCTGAAGGCGAAGGTGAGCGATAGTCATTGCTCAAGTAAAAGTTTCGACTGAGCACTTCAAGTGAAGAGCCTTCTCGAAACCCTTGTGACGGTTGCGCCGCTTGCGACGCCAAGGCTGTTCCACTGGGGGCGCAGGTGACCAGAACAAGCGCGCAAGCGACTCGCAGCTCTTGAGCGGCAAACAGGGCTTTCGATGCAACCAGCATGGGTCAGCTCACCGGCTGGGGTTGGCGGCGCGACCCACTCATTTTAGCCTGTGTTGTATTCATCACTTGCATGTCCATCGCCTCACGGAAGTCGAAGAGATGGTCGCGCATTTTGGAAAGGGAGAATTGGATAGACGTGCGGTTTTATTGGATGGCTGTGCGCACATTGGCATTGATTCGCCGGCCAGCGCTTTCTAACCACAACCGCTGGAAAGTTGCGCCGCTGCAAACGGCGCAATCGATCTGTTATCGAATCAACGGCACGCCACTGAGCGTTTGCAAGTCTTCAAAGCTGATATCGGCAACAATCTCCCGGACCTTCAAGCCGTCGGAAGTGACGTCCAGAATAGCCAGGTCGGTATAAATCCGCGTCACGCAGCCAATGCCGGTCAGGGGGTAGGTGCATTGCGGCACCAATTTGCTTTCGCCGGTCTTGGTCAGGTGATCCATCATGACGAACACCTGGCGTGCGCCTGTCGCCAGGTCCATCGCGCCACCCACGGCCGGGATGGAACCTTCGGCGCCGGTGTGCCAGTTGGCGAGGTCACCGTTGACCGCGACCTGGAAGGCGCCCAGCACGGCAATATCGATGTGCCCACCGCGCATCATCGAGAACGAATCGGCGTGGTGAAAATAGGCGCCACCGGCCAGCAGCGTCACGTGCTGTTTGCCCGCGTTGATCAGGTCATCGTCTTCCTCACCCGGTGCAGGGCTTGGGCCCATGCCCAGTACACCGTTTTCACTGTGCAGGAACACTTCCTTGTCACCCAGGTAGTTGGCCACCAGCGTGGGTACGCCAATGCCCAGGTTCACGTAGGAACCTTCAAGGATATCGTCGGCCACACGTTGGGCCATTTCGCTACGCGATAGTTTTTTCATGACAGTCATGGCGGGCCTCAGTTGACGTTGGCGTTCGAGTAAGTGGCGCGCGGCACGGCGACCACGCGCTGGACGAAGATCCCCGGGGTGATGATGTGTTCCGGGTCCAGCTCTCCCAACTCGACGATCTGATTGACCTGGGCGATAGTGTTTTTCGCTGCCATGGCCATGATCGGTCCAAAATTACGCGCAGCCTTGCGATAGGTGAGATTGCCCCAGCGATCGCCTTTTTCGGCCTTGATCAGTGCAACGTCGGCGTGCAACGGCATTTCCAGCACATAGTTGCGACCGTCGATCACCCGGGTTTCCTTGCCTTCGGCCAGCAGCGTGCCATAACCGGTCGGCGAATAAAACGCACCGATGCCAGAGCCTGCCGCACGAATACGTTCGGCCAGGTTGCCTTGCGGCACGACCTCAAGCTGCACCTTTCCGGCCAGGTAGAGTTCATCGAAAACATAGGAATCGGACTGGCGTGGAAACGAGCAGATCACCTTGGCAACGCGCCCGGCCTTGAGCAAGGCGGCCAGGCCGATTTCACCGTTGCCGGCATTGTTGCTGATGATGGTCAGGTCGCGAGCGCCCGAAGCGATCACGCCATCTACCAATTGCGACGGCATCCCGGCAGTGCCGAAGCCACCGACCATGATGACCGAACCATCGGCAATGCCGTCCAGTGCGGCAGCGACGGATTCAAATGTTTTATTGATCAAGGCGTACTCCTGTTTTTATTCGGCTGAACAGAATGATCCAAGGGAAAACCGCGTGAATCACGGTTAATGCAATGGAGCATAGGGTGCCAAACAATGGGTCGAGGAGGGTGCCCCGAGACGCGATGTCGTGCGATTAACGAACACAAATCGATTATCGAACACAGCGTTGAATGGTCATTCGAAAGTTGGATCTGCGTGCAGGGTACTGTGGAGAGGGCGCCCAACCAAGGCTGGGCGCCCCTTGACTCAGCCCGTATGGTGACTCTCGGAAAGTCCATAGACGGACGTGTCGATGCCTTCGAAACGCGCTTTCAACTGCAGCGCCAGATACAGCGAATAATGCCGTGACTGGTGCAGGTTGCCACCGTGGAACCAGAGGTTGTCCTGCTGTGTTGGCTTCCACATGTTGCGCAGCTCGCCCTCGTACGGTCCAGGATCATTTGTGGTGCCAGAACCCAGGCCCCAGCAGCGGCCGACCTTGTCAGCGACTTCCTGGGAAATCAGCTTCGCCGCCCAACCATTCATTGAGCCATAGCCCGTGGCGTAGACGATCAGGTCTGCCGGGAGTCGGCTGCCGTCGTTGAGTACGACGGCATCGGCTTCGATGCGTTCGACACCCAGGCCAGGCGCGCTCTTGAGCTTGATCGTGCCATTGGCAATCAGTTCGCTGGCGCCGACGTCAATGTAGTAACCGGAACCACGGCGAACATACTTCATGAAAAGGCCAGACTCGTCGTCACCGAAATCGAGCATGAAACCTGCCTTGGCCAGGCGCTCATAGAAGTCCTTGTCACGCTCCTTGATCGCCTCAAAGATGGGTTGATGAAAGCTTGGCATCACCTTGTAGGGGATAGAGGCGAACAGCATGTCGGCCTTGTCCGTGGTCAGCCCCGTTTCCACGGCGTCTTCGGAGTAGAGCCCGCCGAAGACAAGATCCATCAGGCTGTCGGAACACACGATGTGGGTACTGGAGCGTTGCACCATGGTCACCTCGGCGCCGTTCTCCACCAGGTCGGCGCAGATATCGTGGGCCGAATTGTTCGCACCGATGACCACCGCGCGCTTGCCGCGCCAGGCATCTCCGCCGGGATGGCGGCTGGAATGATGCTGCTGGCCATTGAAAACCTCGGCACCCGGGTAATCCGGAACATTGGGTACGCCAGACATGCCGGTGGCGAGGATCAACTGGGTCGGTTGTAAAGTCACAGGCTCGCCATCGCGCTGCACTTCAACCTTCCAGGTGCCACTTTGCTCGTCAAAGCTGGCGCTCACGCATTCTGTACGCGGCCAATAATTGAGCTCCATGACTTTGCTGTACATTTCCAGCCAGTCGCCAATCTGGTCCTTTGGGGTGAAGACCGGCCAGTGATCGGGGAAGGGCAGGTAAGGCATATGGTCGTACCAGACCGGGTCGTGCAGGCACAGCGACTTGTAGCGACCGCGCCACTGATCGCCAGGACGCTCGGCTTTGTCGACGATCAGCGTTGGCACGCCCATTCGCTTGAGCCGCGCAGCGAGCCCCAGCCCACCCTGGCCGCCGCCCACGATCAGGCAGTAAGGCTGGGTGGTGATGCCCAGCGAAGCTTCTTCATCGCGTCGGCGTTCCAGCCAGTTGCGTTTGTCAGCGTGGGCGTGACCATGATTGGCACCCATTGGACGCCGGCGGCCCCTGGGTTCTTCAAAGCCCTTGAGCTCACGCATGGTCGTCAGCAGCGTCCAGCACAGGCCCTCCTTCAGACGCACGTAGCCTTTACCTCGCGCCGCCTCGGTTTCCAGGCTGATCCAGCCTTCGAGCACACCGTTATTGAGCGTCGCCTCACCTTCGAGTTTCCATTGCTCGGGACGCGTCGGGTCGAGGCGTGTTTCGAGCATGTCGCGGATGGCAGGCTGGCCTTCCAGGGTCACCAGGTTCCAGCTGAAAAGCAGCAGGTCACGCCAGTGACACTCTTGCGCAAACAGTTCCAGCGCGCCGTCCAGATCACGTTGGGCGAGACGCTCGCCGAGGTTTTCGACCCAGGCCGCGAGCTGGGCAGTTGGCGTTTGCAGAGGGGTTTCGACAGCGATGTTCATGGAGCCTCTCCCGATCTTGTTGTTGTGGTAACAATTGCCCTTGAGCAAGGCTCGGGCCATCTTCATGAAAGCCCCGTTGCAGAGCGGCTGGCGCAGTACTGTCCAGGCTGTGGCGCGGATTCATGTCACGATTTTGGGAATGGCGGATGACAGAGTGTCACCCGGTGCAAAAAGCGCTCGTTGCGATCTTTTCATATAAGCTTCGAACAGCCCCGTGTCCTGACCGTAACGGAGAACAAGAACGATGAAGCCGGCCTTGATCAACGCCCATGCACAACAAGTGCTCCAAGCCGTGCAGGGCACGCCCGCCAGCCACGACACTCCCGTCAACCTGGCAATCACACGGTCCTGGCGCCGTTGCCTGGATCAGCATCAGCTCGATCCCGCCAGCCGCCGCGCGCCTAATGTAGTGGAGCACCCACGCCTGCAGGATCACCGCGCGCCGCTGGAAAGCATCATGTCCGTGGCGCACTGGCAGATGAGCAGTTTGCACCAGCAGCTCGGGCGTGACGGCCACGTGGTGCTGCTTACCGATGCTCGCGGTGTGGCGATCGACAGTGTGTTCAACGACTCCGAACGCGCCGAGTTCCAGCGTGCCGGACTGTGGCTCGGTTCGGTATGGAGCGAAGATTGCGAGGGTACCAACGGTGTCGGCACCTGCCTGGTCGAGCGGCAGCACGTCACCATCCGTCGTGATGAACATTTCCGCGGCAAGCACGTCGGCCTGACGTGTTCGGCCAGCCCGATATTCGATGCGAGCGGAGAATTGCTTGCCGTGCTCAACCTCTCCTCGGTGCGGGAGGAACACAGTCTGGCGCAACACTTCAAGGCCATGGCGTTGACCAACCTGTCCGCCAGGTTGATCGAGAGCAGTTTTTTCCTGGGGCATGATCCGCAGCGCTACTTGCTGCGCTTTCATCCTGAGGCCGGTTTCGTTGGGCTGCTGGGCGAAGGCCTGCTCGGTTTCGACGAGAGTGCCCGTATCTGCTCAGTCAATCAGGCTGCGCTGGAGCTGCTGGGTCTCAGCCGTGACCAGGTGCTTGGACAATCGCTGACGATGCTGCTGGAAACACCCATCGATCAGGTGATGAGTCAGGCCAGCGCTCAGCCGAGTGTCTGCTGGCCAATGCGCCTGATGGATGGGCGCCTGCTCTACGGACAGTTGCGCGAACCCTTGCGCCACGAGCCTTCAGTCACGCCTGCAATTCCCAGGATCAACGACGTGCACGTGTGCCTGGAAGACCCGCGCCTGCAACGCGGCTTTGCGCGCGCATTGCGTGTTCTGGAGCGTGATGTACCGGTGTTTCTACAGGGCGAAACCGGTACCGGCAAAGAAGCTTTTGCGGCGGCGCTGCATCGCGCCAGCGCCAGGGCGAGCCAGCCGTTTGTGGCGATCAATTGCGCGGCCATTCCAGAGTCGTTGATCGAGAGCGAGCTGTTCGGCTATCGCGGTGGCAGCTTCACCGGCGCACGCAAGGACGGGATGATCGGCAAGCTGGAACAGGCCCATGGCGGCATTCTGTTTCTCGATGAGATCGCCGATATGCCACTGGCGTTACAGACTCGCCTGCTGCGAGTGCTGGAGGAACGCCAGGTGGTGCCGCTGGGCGGCGCGACGGCCCGTGCGCTCGACATACGCCTCGTCAGTGCCAGCCACCAGGATCTGCAAGCCTGTGTGGCCGAAGGGCGTTTTCGCGAAGATCTGTTCTATCGCATCGCCGGCTTCGCCGTGCAGCTCCCGCCGTTGCGTGAGCGTTCAGACAAGGGCCGATTGCTCGACCTGTTGCTGCGCGAGGAGGCAGCAGGGGTGAAGGTTCGGCTGGAAGCGGGTGTCAGGGAGCGCTTGCTGGCGCAGCCATGGCCAGGCAATGTCCGACAGCTGCGTACGTGCCTGCGCACTCTGTTGGCATTGGCGTTGGAGGGGCGTGTCACCCTGGACGACCTGGCGGAGTTGCTGCCGGCAGCGCCAGCGTCAGCCGCGCTGGCCGAAAATCCCCTTGGACTTTCCGAACGGCAGACGCTACTGAAGTTGATCGAGGCGGAACACTGGCATATCGCCCATGTTGCCGCCCGCCTGGGGATCAGTCGCAATACGCTCTATCGCAAACTGCGCCATCACGGTATTTCACGACCTGGTTGAATGTAGAGTGACTTCCTCATTTACCCTCGGCGCTACCGTGCTGTTCGCTATCCCAGGATTCAGTGAACTCGTCTATTCGATCCGCGATTTGAGGTTTCGTTGACAGGACCAGGCAGCGCGTGTTGCCGACGAATTCCTCTATCAAGTACAGCGAGTCGCCAACATCCAACTCCAATTCCTGCAACGCCTCATCAGGAATTCGAATCGCACCGTCGCCATCCCATTCCTCGATGATGATTTTCATAGGCGGCTTTCTCACGTGTGGTCTCCATTGTTTTGAGTCGGCAATGTAACAATCGACCCAAGGCTGACAGAAAATTATCCTGGCTGTGCCTTACTGTAAAACTCACAACCCAAGCGCCGACGCTGCAAGCTTCGCCACCCCAAAGGGGATGGCCGGCTCAATGCTGACAACCCGGTCCAGGCGAGCACCCATTGCAATAACCGGAGGCGATCGATGTCGGCGGCCTGTGTCACGATATCGATCCGGCGCGAGAAACAATCTGGCGCCAGAGCGCTTTTGCTATCGGGATTGCAGAAAATATTCGCGTAATCGAAGCCGCGCTCACCGTACAGTCCCTTGGGATCGATAGCGAGCCATCCCTTGGGTCCGAAGTCCAACACATTGCCGTGGTGGATGTCGCCATGCAGTACCCTGACGTCGCGTGGCGCATCCAGGAGTTCGCGAGCGGTTTTTGCGCATTGTTCAAAGATCCCTCGGCGTGTTGCCGCTGCGCTCCACAGGGCTTCGAACCGTTGCTCCAGTGGGACCAAAGCAGGAACCGGTTTTGCGTGTGGTGCATGAAGGCGGTCGGCCACGGCACAGAGAATGCGAGTAGCCTCGTCGTCCTGTCCGCAGCTCACCAGGTGCCCAAGCGAGACCGAGCCGCTCGCGCGCTCCATAAGTAAGGCCGCGCCATCATGTTCCAGCACAGGAGCCGCGCCATCACCGTCCCACCAAGCCATGAGCAGGTTGCCTGCTTGCTCCTCCAGCTCTTGCGAGACTTTGAGCATGGCTGGTACACCGTGGTGGCGAACGGGCAGTAGATTGCCATTCAGCGAGATAAAAGCATCACCGTCGATGGTCAGTTCCCATCGTTTCAAGTATTGATCAAACATAAGCGCATGAATTGTCGTTCTTGGTGGAACAATTATTATGAATGATTGGGACACGAGGCTAAACGTCTGCTTCCGGCCGAAAGTTGCAGGTCACAGAACGTCTGTTTCCGACAACGGCTATTTTCTTTAAGGCCACAAGCCGCTTGAAGCGCTGGCAGCATCCATGCCGACGGTATTCCCTTCAATATGGTAGACCTTCGGTTCCTCCGAAAAATATTCCTCCAGGCCCATCATGAACAGCCGATGGTCTTCACTCGCTTCGAAGCCCGGCGTGTGATCTTCGAGTGATTGCCATCTCACTATCAGGTTGAACTGTTCGGGGCTTTCGATCCCTTGCGCGAGCAGGTGGCCGCCGTAACCTTTCGCGCGGGTGAGCAAAGGAGCGACCTCGGCAAATGCTTGTCGGAACATCTCGATGCGTTCTTTGTGAACGGGGAGCAGAGCGATTTCATAGATCATGGCTTACCTCAAAATTGACTTGAACGATTAAAAGTTCGCATTTACGAGAGGAGCGATGGCTCGACGGCAATCGCGATTTTTCCTTGAATACCGTTGTTGGGACTTTCCAGCCGGGCATGAGCGAGGGGAATGTCGGCAAGCGAATAGACAGCGCCAACGTGTGGTCGAAGCTGACCGCGCTCTACCAGTGCGCTCAACTCATCAAGCTTGCCGCGGTTTTGCCTGGTGAAGACGAAGTGATAACTCGCGTTCTTGCCCCAGGCCTGAACGACGTTTTGCGGCTGCGCAATGTCCACGATCGTGACGACGCGGCCAAGTTGTGCGAGCACATCGGGGCTGCGTGACAATGTGTTGCCGCCGATGGTGTCGAACACCACATCAACGCCGCGGCCACCGGTTTCGCGAAAGACGGCGTCAACATAATCTTCTTTTTCGTAGTCGATGATCACATCGGCACCCACGCGGCGTGCGAACTCAATGTTGGCTTCGCGCACGGTGGTGAACACCCTTGCGCCCATGGCTTTCGCCAGCTGGATGGCGACATGACCGACGCCTCCCGCGCCGCCGTGTACAAGAATGCTTTCCCCGACCCTGAGCGCCGCACGCACCACCAGTGCTTCCCACGCCGTCCCGCCCACCAGGGTCAGGCTTGCCGCCTCAAGATGGCTCAGCGAGGCAGGCTTCTTGCCGACAATGCTTTGGTCAGCGACGTGGTACTCGGCATAACTTCCCGGCCCTTCGAATATTTGCGGGGTGTACCAGACTTCGTCTCCTGGAATGAAGGCCGTCACACCTGGCCCCACTTCTTCGACAACGCCGGATACGTCATGTCCGGTGATGGCTGGCAGTTGCACCAGGTCGGGATAATCGCCACGTCGAACCTGGTAATCCAATGGATTGATTGAGGTTGCGTGTACCCGGACCAGGATCTGTCCCGCGTGCGGCACGGGCTTGGGTACATCGCAGAGTTCGAACGATTCAGGACCGCCGAATGATTCAAGTATCATCGCTTTCATGGTAAATCCTCGCATCGATAAAATTAGATATCGAGAAATCTCGATGTGTTGCGGTAAAAAATTACAGATCCTTGCCAATGATCTCGGCAAGCGCACTGATGGTTGCTTCATTGCGTTTGTAGTAGGTCCACTGCCCGATGCGCCTGACTTCCACCAGGCCCACTCGTTGCAAAGTGGCCAGATAACCGGACACCGTTGATTGCGACAGTCCGATACCTTCCTGAATACTGCTGACGCAAACGCCGACCGTGTGAACGTCACCTTCATCCTGCGCAGGGAAGTGCTTTACGGGGTCCTTCAAGCCTTTCAGGATTTGAAGACGCGTAGGGTTTGAGAGGGCTTTGAATATTTCGATCAATTCCATAACCCTAGGATATCGAGATTTACCGATATGTCAATACGAGAGATTGGAACCATCTTGAGCTTCGAATGGCCAACGCAATGTCCTTGAAGCTTCCATGGCCCGGGATCCCGTCCGGGCGGCGACGTTCATGAGAGAATGCCGCCAACTGGCTACCAGCACCCACAGGCGGCTTCTACGTGATGTTACGCCTGTATCAACCTTCAGAGGATGTGCTCTCGGGCAAATGGCAGCTGCCGCAATTGAACAAGGTCAATTGAAGATTCGGAATAGGGACGCCTGATGATTGGCCAATAGCGGGACTGAATGTCCGCTATTGGCTGTGGATTCAACCGGTCAACGCAACAGATTGGCTAAATCGTTATGAGGGCTTAGTCAACCATCACCTCGTCCAGTGCCTGCTCGAGGGTGCTGACCGTGCGCTCGATATTGTGCAGCTTTTCGAGCCCGAACAGACCGATGCGGAAGGTCTGGAAGTCGGCCGGCTCGTCGCATTGCAACGGCACTCCGGCGGCGATCTGCAGGCCATGGTTGGCAAATTTCCTGCCGTTCTTGATGTCGGCATCATCGGTGTAGCTCACCACGACGCCAGGGGCCTGGAAGCCGGCGGCGGCCACGCTTTTGAAACCTTTGCCGGTCAACATGGCGCGCACCCGATCGCCCAGCGCCTGCTGTTCGTCGCGGACCTTGTCGAAACCGTAGGCTTGCGTCTCTTTCATCACTTCGTTGAATCGCGCGAGGGAATCGCTGGGCATGGTCGCATGGTAGGCATGTCCGCCCTGTTCGTAGGCCTGCATGATCTGCAGCCACTTTTTCAGGTCGCAGGCGAAGCTGCTGCTTTGCGTCTTCTCGATGCGCGCGAGGGCCAGGGAGCTGAACATCACCAGGGCGCAGCAAGGGGAGGCGCTCCAGCCTTTCTGCGGTGCGCTGATCAGCAGGTCGACTGCGCATTTGTGCATATCGACCCAAAGCGTGCCTGAGGCGATGCAGTCCAGCACGAACAGGCCACCCACCGCATGCACGGCGTCGCCGACGGCCCGCAGGTATTCGTCGGGCAGGATAATCCCTGATGAGGTTTCAACGTGGGGGGCGAAGACAATCTGTGGCCTCGACGCCTCAATGGCTGCCAGCACTTCGTCCAGAGGGGGTGGGGCGTAGGCCGCCTGGCGACCGGTGTCGACCGGTCGGGCTTTGAGCACCGTGGTGGCCGCCGGGATGTTGCCCATCTCAAGGATCTGACTCCAGCGATAACTGAACCAGCCGTTGCGTATCACCAGGCATCGCTGCTCGGTAGCAAACTGACGCGCCACCGCTTCCATGCCGAATGTGCCGCTGCCCGGGACCACCGCAACACCCTGGGCGTTGTAGACCTGCTTCAGGGTCTTGGAAATGTTTTTCATCACGCCTTGAAATGACTGCGACATGTGGTTGAGCGAGCGGTCGGTGTAGACCACTGAGTACTCGACCAGTCCTTCGGGATCGATACTGGGATATAGCTTTGACATGGGTGACTCCTTTGACAGAAATCTCGGTGGTATCGACCCTGCCCTAAGCCTTGGCAAATGACAAGCGGCTCGGGATTGAATTGAGATTTCTGTCGAGCGGCTAGCATCACGGCGTTGACCAGGTTATTCAAAATACCTGGTTGCGGTGTGTCAGCATCAGTTTCACCCTGCTTTTGTAAGCAAGCTTGCCTTCGCTATTCGAAAAAACATGGTCGATGTCGACTACTCGATATTCCTCTTCCTCGGAGGCCGTTCTGCCCCAGGCAACCTCAAGGCCCAGATGATTGAAACGATCACCTATCGACACAGCCGGGAAGGGCGTTGTTGCTTCAACGCTCCAGACAGGGGCATTAGCGAAAGACTCCTCATAGACCTCGAAAGAGTACTCAATTGGCTGCGCGCTCATGAAACCTCCTACACTGGTTTGCTCACAAAATAGGCAGTCCGTCAATGGATTCCCCTCCATTTGCTCATAGAGTGGCAGTGCACGAAAAAATTCAAAGCTATTTTATGGAAAGGTAAGTAATTGATTTTATTGATGTTAACAAATCGCCTTGTTTTTTTGGCACTCAGTGAATTGGCTCGGAACAGGGAAGTACATGTCCCGTGAGCAGAACTTGGAATGAACGAGCCTTGCAAGGGTCAACTGCGAAGACCTCATCGGAAAAAATGTGATGTCCATTGCAGCCAGGATTGTTGATTACCTTCGTGAGCACAATCTTGTACTCACAACCGCAGAGTCGTGTACGGCAGGAAAAATTGTGACGCTTTTGTCGGAGATCGAGGGAAGTGGTGAGCTGATCGAAAGTGGCTATGTGGTTTATTCCCCTGAAGCCAAGCAGCGTCTATTGCGAGTCAATCCCCAGACCATCGAGACCTTCAATCTCACCAGCTGCGAGGTCGCCAGAGAGATGGCCCTGGGTGCGTTGTACGACAGCACGGCCAATGTTGCCGTGGCGACCACTGGAATACTGGGCCCGGAAGATATCGATGGTATTCCGGCAGGTACAGTCTGCTTCGCCTGGGCTTTTCAATCGGAACAGGGCCGAAGTGTGTTCAGTCATAAACATCGTTTTTTCGACTCTCGTTGCCAGGTGCAGCGCCAAGCCGCCGAATACGCGTTGAAGCATTTACCGGACTTTCACCGCCGTGCACTGGCGGGTGAACGAGGGTAGGAACATGCCATGAGCGATAAAGGCAGCCACGACGACTACAAGAACCGAGACTACCCCGTTCGTGAAGACATGGCCTGTCAGATCAAGGTTTGGCGGTTCGAGCGATGCGGTTGGTACGTGTTGGTGCTGTTGGTTGTGCTGGGATTATGCGGAATGTTCTCACGCGGGCCGATGAGCTCCCGAGACGTCAAGGGTAGCGATGGCAGACTCAGAGTGCAGTACGAGGTTTTTCACCGTAACGGTTCGACCAATCCAATGGTGATCAGTGTAATCGGCGCGCCGGATGCGATGGTTGAGCTCGAGCTCTCCGGGGCGTTACTGGATGGTTTCAGCATCGAATCAATGCTGCCGGAGCCAGGCCGCGCCAGCAGTGGCGGGGAGGGTATGAAGCTATGGCTGCAAGCGGATGCCCAAGGACGCGCGAATCTGTATATGACGTTGCGTGGTGACGGATTGGGACTGTTCAGTACCCGCGTGTCATCACCAGGCGCGGCACCTGTGGCCATGGATCAATTCATTTTCCCTTGAGGTGATATATGGATTCGGTATTGCGTGCCTTCGCGATGTATCTGGTGTTGATGGTGCTGTTCAAGATCGCCGGCAGGCGTTCACTGGCGGAACTGACGACATTCGATTTTGTGTTGTTGATGATCATTGGCGAAGCCACGCAGCAGGCATTGCTGGGGGATGACTTTTCCCTGACGAATTCTGTCCTGGTGATCGTCACGTTGATCGCCATCGATGTCGGCCTTTCACTGCTCAAGCAACGCTCGGGCTGGGTGTCAAAACTCATTGATGGCGGCCCTACCATCATCGTTGAAAACGGAAAGCTTTTAAGTAAGCGCCTACGGCATGCCCGGCTGGTCGAAGCAGATGTGATGGAAGCGGCCCGCTCAAGCCAAGGCATAGAAACCATTGACCAGATCAAGTTTGCGATCCTGGAGCGTAACGGCAAGATTTCTGTCATCCCGTTAGAGCGTTGGGGGCATGGACACCTTTGATTCGGCGCTGATGGCTGCGCGTGCTCAGTTTGCGATCACCATAAGCTTTCATATCGTGTTGGCTGCACTCACCATCGGGCTGGCCAATTTTTTGATGGTGCTGGAAGGTCTCTGGCTGTGGCGCGGGCAAAAAATCTATCTGGATGTTTACCTCTACTGGCTCAAGATATTCGCGCTCAATGTGGCGGTGGGCACGGCGTCGGGTCTGATTCTGGAGTATCAGTTCGGACTTAACTGGTCGCGCCTGTCCACCCAGGCAGGCGATATCCTGGGCCCGTTGATGTTCTACGAAGTGCTTGCCGCTTTTTTCCTGGAGGCGGGCTTCCTGGGCATCATGCTGTTTGGCCTGAAGAAGGTCGGCCCTCGTCTGCATTTCTTCGCCACCTGTGCGGTTGCCGTGGGCTCATTGATTAGCGCGTTCTGGATCCTGTCGGCCAACTCCTGGATGCAGACGCCCGCCGGTTACACCCTGGGCCCTGATGGCCGCTTCATGGCCGAGGACTGGTGGGCGATCATTTTCAATCCATCGTTTCCCTATCGGCTGGCCCACATGACGCTGGCGGTGTTTCTCGGCACCGCCACCCTGGTGGCCGGCATCAGCGCCTGGCAACTATTGCGGCAGCCGGAAAACCCTAGAGCACGCCTTCAGTTTTCCATGGCGTTATGGATGATCGTCGTACTCTCACCTCTGCAAATCCTGGTGGGCGATTTGCATGGGCAACACAGTCTCAAGGTCCAACCTCTGAAGGTTGCTGCTATTGAAGGCTCGTGGACGCGTCCGCCTGACGGCGCGGGTGAACCGTTGCGACTGTTTGCCATTCCCGACATGACCGAACGTCGTAATCATTGGGAAGTGGCGATTCCTCGTGTTGGCTCTTTGTACCTGCGGCACGATCTGACGGGCACCATCGCCGCGCTGGACGAATTCCCTCCCGAAAACATTCCGCCGGTGCCGATTGTGTTTTTCGCGTTTCGGTTCATGGTGGGTCTGGGGCTGTTGATGGTTGGGCAGGGGCTGACCAGTTTGGTGTTGCGCTGGCGCCATAGGGTGTACACCGCGCGTTGGATGCTGCGCGGGTGTGTGCTGATGGCCCCGGCTGGATTCCTCGCGATGCTTTGTGGCTGGGTAGTGACAGAGGTAGGTCGCCAGCCTTTCACCGTCTATGGCTTGCTGCGCACAGCTGACAGCCTGTCGTCGGTGTCGCACCAGCAGGTGATAGGCGCGACGTGGACGATCCTGGTGTTTTACCTGCTGATCTTCGGTATCGGTCTCTGGGTGTTGTTGCGAATTTTGCGCGAGCCACCGCGAAAGGGTGAAGCCGGGCCGCAACCGACGCTGGCAGACGAGACAGGGCAATCCTGAGGAGCGCAATCCATGCCGGACACTGATTGGATCGTCCTGCTTTCTGCCGCTGCCCTGGCCTTCTCGGTGATGAACTATGTGCTGCTCGACGGCACTGATCTGGGCGTCGGGGTGCTGATGGGCCTTACGCCTTGCGGTAAGGATCGACGGGCGATGGCCGTGACAATCTTGCCGATCTGGGATGCCAACGAAACGTGGCTGGTGCTGGGAGGAGGCGGTCTGCTGGCGTTGTTCCCGTTGGCTTACGCCATCCTGCTTCCGGCGCTTTATTGGCCATTTATCTTGATGTTTCTGGCGCTGATTCTGCGCGCCGTTGCGTTGGAATTTCGTGATTACGCTCCCAGCGATGGCTTCAAGCGCGTAGTCGATGGATTGCTGTCGTGCGGTTCACTGCTGGCCGGCGGGACACAGGGAATCATCTTGGGAACCCTCGTACAAGGTGTACCGAATCATGGCGGCCAATACAGTGGTGATGGCGCGGAGTGGCTCAACGTGTTCCCGCTGTTCTGTGGTGCAGTGCTCGTGGTGGGGTATACGTGGTTGGGGGCTTGCTGGCTCTATTGGCGCGCCGAAGGGGAACTCCAGAGGCGATCCAGCTTGCAGGCGAAGAGGCTGGCGGCCGTCACCATCGTGTTGTTGAGCCTGTTGGTGGCCTGGACGGCGACTTTGGATACTCGCTATGCACAACGGCTGGCAGATCCCCTGGTGTGGATGCCGGCCATGACGCTGCTGGTTGCACTGCCGCTTGGTTTTGTCCTGGGGTTTCGAAGCCGTCGTCATTTTCTGCCACTGTTCTGTGCATTGGGCGTTTTCATAGTGGCGTTTGCATTGATGATCGCGGCGCTCTTTCCAATGATCGTGCCGCCGCAGCTGACCTTGCAGGCGGCTGCCTCAAGCCCCAACAGCCAGATTTTCATGCTGGTCGGTTTCGCGGTGCTGATCCCGGTAACGCTCATCTACAACACCTATGGCTTCAGCGTCTTTAGCGGGAAGGTTCGAGTTCAACGCGACTGACTGACATCCGGCAGAACTTCGATCTGCACCCGAGTGTCCAGACCCTTACACGTTCCGACGGGATGTTCTGTCGGAAATGCTCGATGCACAGGTTGAGGGCGAGGAACGACATGACGACGACAGTGGGCGACTTTCTGATTGAACGGCTCAGCGAATGGGGTGTGACCCGGATCTTTGGTTATCCAGGGGATGGCATCAACGGCGTGTTCGGAGCGCTGAGCCGGGCCAAGGGGAAGATTGAATTCGTTCAGGCCAGGCATGAGGAAATGGCTGCCTTCATGGCGTCGGCGCATGCCAAGTTCACCGGTGAGTTGGGCGTGTGCATTGCCACTTCGGGCCCTGGCGCATCGCACTTGATCACTGGGCTTTACGACGCCCGGATGGATCACATGCCAGTGCTGGCCATCGTCGGCCAGCAGGCGCGCACGGCGTTGGGCAGCCATTACCAGCAAGAGCTCGATTTGTTGTCGATGTTCAAGGATGTCGCCGGAGCCTTTGTCCAGCAGGCTTCGGCGCCGGCGCAAATACGGCACTTGATCGATCGGGCCGTGCGCACTGCCATCGGTTTACGGCGCGTGACGGCAATCATTCTGCCCAATGATGTGCAAGATCTTGAGTATGAGGCGCCGGCCCGTGCCCATGGCACGGCGCATTCGGGCGTTGGTTACAGCAAGCCGAGAGTGGTGCCCTACGAGGCGGATCTGCAGCGAGCGGCAGACGTTTTGAACGCGGGACAGAAGGTCGCGATCCTGGTTGGGGCCGGCGCGCTGCAGGCCACCGATCAAGTGATTGCGGTGGCGGAGAAGCTTGGCGCCGGTGTGGCGAAGGCGTTGCTCGGTAAAGCCGCACTGCCCGACGATTTACCCTGGGTCACCGGCAGTATCGGTTTGCTCGGCACCGAGCCCAGTTACAAGCTGATGAGCGAATGCGACACCTTGCTGATGATCGGCTCGGGCTTCCCGTATTCCGAGTTCTTGCCCAAAGAAGGGCAGGCGCACGGCGTGCAGATCGACTTGCAACCGGACATGCTCAGCTTGCGTTATCCCATGGAGGTCAACCTGGTGGGCGATGCTGCAGAAACACTTGCTGCATTGCTGCCGTTGCTCGAACAGAAAACCGAACGCAAATGGCGCAAAAAAGTAGAAGGCTGGCGCGGTAGTTGGGAGAAGACCCTGGAAAAACGCGCCATGGTCAAAGCCAAACCGATCAATCCACAACGGGTGGTCTACGAGCTGTCACCTCGTTTGCCGGAGCGGGCGATCATCACCAGCGACTCCGGTTCGTGCGCCAACTGGTATGCCCGCGATCTGAAAATTCGTCGCGGCATGAAGTGCTCGCTTTCCGGCGGATTGGCCTCAATGGGCGCAGCGGTGCCCTATGCGATTGCGGCGAAGTTTGCGTTTCCCGAACGCACGGTGATTGCGCTGGTGGGTGATGGTGCCATGCAGATGAACAACATGGCCGAGCTGATCACCGTCGCCAAATACTGGCAACAGTGGGAAAGCCCAAAATGGATCTGTGCGGTGTTCAACAACGAGGACCTCAATCAGGTCACCTGGGAGCAACGGGTGATGGAGGGGGATCCGAAGTTCGAGGCATCGCAAAGCATTCCAGACGTGCCGTACCACCTGTTCGCCATTTCGATTGGGCTGAAAGGAATTTTCGTAGACCGCGAGGAAGACGTCGCCGCCGCCTGGGAACAGGCGCTGGCCTCGGATGTTCCGGTGCTGATCGAGTTCAAGACCGATCCCGACGTGCCGCCGTTGCCGCCACACATCAAGCTCGAACAGGCGAAAAAGTTTGCCACGACGTTGCTCAAGGGTGACCCGAACGAGGCCGGGGTGATCTTGCAAACCGCCAAGCAGGTATTGGGAGCGGTGCTACCGCACAAGAAATAAGAGGCGCCTGCTGGAGCGAGCGGAGGGAAATACCTTGGAATACGCCGATTTTCTGCAATGGCCCGCGATGATTGTGACAGTGATCTCGGCCTGGTTCATTGGTTCGCAACGACCACGTCGGCGGATGATCGCCTTTTGGGGCTTCATCGTGAGCAATGTTTTGTGGGTTGTTTGGGGGCTACACTCCAACGCTCAGGCGTTGATCGTCCTTGAGTGTGTACTCCTGGGCATGAATGCCCGAGGGTTCAGAAAAAATCTTTACGGCTCCCGAACGTCCCGGGAACACTAGCTCTACTGGCCTTTACAGTTCTTTTTAAACCCGCGAAGGTTCATGAGGAAGAGGCAAATCTGCAGGACGATCAGCGCGTAGGCGTGTGCATACAGGCCCCAAATCACCCACAACACATTGCTTAAGCTGAAACAAACGAACCCGATCATTCGCCTTTTTGGCTGCTGAGATCCGATCAGCCATGCGGCCAGCACAGTGACAACCATCGCCGGCCATTGAACCCAATCAAGATAGGCCAAACGCCTTACCTCCTTCTGAATTGCCATCCCGTAGCGATTAGGATCCCGATACTCCCGGCACATCCATGTTTATCTTGCGCCAGGCAGCCTCGGAAAAGCTGTAAGCCGAAAAGGCAATCAAACCAAATGCCATCACCATCAGGATCAAAACCCCGGCTGGCAGGTTCTGGAGCGCATCAAGGGCCTCCTTCATGCCTGGAGGATCAGCGGTTTTATAACGGGAGCCGCTGATTGCCAGCAGCAGGGCTATCTCGATAAACACCACGCCTCGGGCTATGAGTCCGAAACGAGCCACCGGTCGTACGTAGCGCATCACGTCCTCATCAGCCTCAAAATACTTCTCGAACGAGGCCTTCCATCCCTTGATGATGTGAGCAATGCCTACGCCGAGTGGGACCAGCGCCACGAGGTAGACCAGCACGTTTGAGTGATCCCAGGACAAAAGATGGGCCAGTAGATCCTTTGTCTCGCCACCTGCGGAATTGCCTGAGCTTCTGACGCCGCTGATGAGCAGGCCCAATGCAAAAAACGCAAGAGCGCCGTTGATCAAACCTCCCGCCAACAAACCTGCACGAATCACCAACCCCTTGAGCTTCGTACCGTGATGATCGACGTCGCGAATGGCTTGCAATATTCGCCACCCGGCGAAGGCGATCAGGCCCGCCACAACCAGTCCAACCAGCACATAACCGAAAGGCTGGCTTAACAACGCTTCCAGGCTTTTGTGACTGTCCTTGGGTTTTGTCGAGTCTTGAGCCGCCAGCAGAGCGAAGATACCTATGATCAGATACAGGACGCCCCGAGCGGCATATCCGCCCCGAGCGAGTACGACAAGGGTGTGTTGAGCGGACATTGGATTATTCCGAGGAGGTATACAGGATCAGACCTGTCGCTTCGGGAGGGGTTCGATAAACCGATTCGTTTCGACGATGTTGACCCGACGCCTCGCCAGCAGGCTGGCTCCCACAGTGTGATCTTCAGCGTACGCAAGTCCTGCAGCCACCACAGATCCCTGTGGGAGCTAGCCTGCTGGCGATGAGGCCATCAGCTTCAACATCCAGGTTGACTGACCCGACGCGATCGCCAGCAGGCTGGCTCCCACAGTGTGATCTTCAGCGTACGCAAGTCCTGCAGCCACCACAGATCCCTGTGGGAGCTAGCCTGCTGGCGATGAGGCCATCAGCTTCAACATCCTGGTTGACTGATCCGACGCGATCGCCAGCAGGCTGGCTCCCACAGTGTGATCTTCAGCGTACGCAAGTCCTGCAGCCACTACAGATCCCCTGTGGGAGCTAGCTTGCTGGCGATGAGGCCATCAGCTTCAACATCCAGGTTGACTGACCCGACGCCTCGCCAGCAGGCTGGCTCCCACAGTGTGATCTTCAGCGTACGCAAGTCCTGCAGCCACTACAGATCCCTGTGGGAGCTAGCCTGCTGGCGATGAGGGCATCAGCTTCAACATCCAGGTTGACTGACCCGACGCGATCGCCAGCAGGCTGGCTCCCACAGTCAACGAAGCGCCGTCGTCTCCCATCACCCTGATCGGTGATATCGGCGGTGGTGCGCTGTACCTGACGATCGGCATCCTGGCCGGTGTGCTCAATGCGCGGCAGACCGGCCAGGGCACGGTGGTCGACGCGGCCACGTCGACGGCTCAGCGCACATGATGCAGTTGATGCTGTCGCTGCAGGGCCGCGGGTTGCTCAAGGAACAGCGCGGCAAGAGCGTGCATGACGGCTCGCATTTCTATGCCACCTATCGCTGCGCGGACGACAAGTACGTGGCCTTGGGCTCGATGGAGTCGCAATTCCATGCACTGCTGCTGAACAAGCTGGGCCTGGAGGATGACCCGCGTTTCGCCAAGCAGTGGGACATGAGCCGCTGGGAGGAACTGCGCGGGTTGCTGGCCGAAGTGTTTGCCAGCCAGCCGCAGGAACACTGGTGCGACCTGCTCGAAGGCACCGACGTGTGTTTCGCCCCGGTCCTGAGCCCCCGCGAGGCCTCGCAGCACCCGCATATGGTGGAGCGGGGCGTGTACTTCGAACGCGACGGCTTGTTGCAAACCAGTCCCGCGCCACGGTTCGATGGTCGGGTCCAGGTGCCAGGTTCGATCCCGGCGCGTGGCGAGCACACGGCAGGGATCATGAGCGCACTCGACGTCGGCGATCTTGCGGCCGTCTGGAAGCCGCAACCTCTGGACGTCGCCATCACCCTGCGGGCGGCCTCGCGCCTGATGGCCCTCGGGCGGTTCGACGAGGCAAGGTGCAGGCTGTCCCTGGCGATCAGGCAGGGTGTGAATGACCTGGCCTGCGCGGCGACGGCGCTGGAAAGCCTCATCGACCTGAGCCAGGGATGCCTGGCGACGGCGCGCCTGCGCCTGGAGTGTTTTGCCCCGGCTGGCACGCAAGCCGATAGTGTGCGTGCCCTGGTGCTCTATGAGAGTGGCGCGCTCGCGCAAGCGCAACGCGTGATCACGCAAAACCTGTCAGGCAGGCCTGACGAATCGCCAGCGGATGCGTGGATCCTCAGCCATAGTTTGATTTAATCAGGTTAGAGTGTTCATCAATCTATCAATCGTTAAGTGATGAATGAATCGTCCGCTGTTTGTTTCTCTGGATGGGCCCAAGGGAACCGGTAAAACCACACTGTTGGAAGCCGTTACGAAAGCACTGAGGGCAGACAACAGAAAGGTGATCCGGCTTTGCGAGAAAAAAAGCGATCCCCATAGGGGTGAAACAATGGCCCTCGTCAACAAGCTCGTCAGAAATCCCAGCCGGGAGCTGGAGTTGAGGATTTGTGAGCGCCTGGCTGATAGTCGTAGCTGGATTTCCCGGCACGTGCTGGCTAAACAGCCACCTGGCAGCATCATCCTGATCGATCGCTGGTACCCGTCTGATGCCGCGTTTCGCCGGATAGTCCCGTTTGCAGAGATTCTGCAGTTGAACATTGATCGACACGTGCAAGTGCCAGACCTGCATGTCGGCGTTGTCACCGACCCTGATATTTCATGGGCAAGGGCAGCGGCACGAGGGCGTGGGCTGAGCAGTACGGTGATCCATAAGCTGGAAGAACAGGTCGCTTGTACCCAGTCGTTCGAGCGGGCGATTGCAGATCACGGCTGGGTTTTATGCCGAAATGAAGGAACGATCGAAGACGCCACGATGCAGGTGGTTTCCGAGATTTATAAAGTCCTTGGCGGTCGGGACTTCACCGCCAATGGTGTGACCACCACTGGCGATGGAAATCGACCGTTCAGAGCGTAGCTTTCACCTGCAAACCGAGCACCAGTGCATTGTCGATGTCCTGCCCGGAAAATGCGCCCGGTTCGATGATGTATTGCATATTCGGGCGCAGCGTCAGCCAGGGAGTGGCCTGGTAGCCGTAGCCAAGCTCGACCAGTTGTTCGGCACTGTCCAGATTTGGCAACGTTGTGCCGTTGGCCAGCGCGGCGTCCTGCTGCACATCGCGGCTGCGCGGGTTAGGTACGGCTCGGCCATAACCCAGGGCGACGGTGTCACGCGGGCGACCTTCGAACGGTTTGTACAGCACCACGCCGGTGCCGTACCACTTGCTGAACGGTGAAGCCGCTTCGCTGGCCGCCGAGTATTGGCCGAAGGCGTGCAGGCTGCGGCCCTCGGACGTTTGCGAACGCCACACGGCCTGATCGATCAGCAGGTAATGACCGCTGCGGCCGGACACTTCCTTATCGCTGCCGATGCGTTGCACATCGGAACTGTCGTAGTAGTAGCCAACCTTGTACTCGCCGGGCAACTCGCCCGCTTGCTTGTACACCAGTTCGATCGGCACCACGGTGCCGGTGGTATGTTTCGGGCCCAGGTGCCAGGCACGGCTGGAATTGCCGTTGCTCTCGGGATCGACATTGAAGGCCGCCACGCGCAGCTGCCAGGACGACGACAGGTCGTACTTCACGCGCACGCCCAGGTGGGCGTTGGGGTAGTTGGTCCAGCCACTGCCGCCGGACATGTTCAGTGGATGGCCGCAGAAACCGGCGTTCATGAAGTTGCAGAGAATGCCGCTGTCCAGGCCACCGAGGTCGTTGCCCATGGCCATATAGCCCAGCTTCACGTTGAGCGACGGAGTAAACAGGCTGCGCTCGTAACTCAGTTCAGTCAGGCGAGTGTAGAGACCGCCGTAGTTTTCCTGGATGGGCAGACGGTTGCCGACCAGATCCTCGGAGGCGCTATTGCCGCGTCGGTCGTTGATGGTCAGCTGGATCTTGCCGGCGTTATCCGCGCCATACAGTTTGCTCAGGTCGAACTGCGCGCCGAGCTTGATGTTCTGCGAGTAACGGGCCGAACGGTGCAGGCCGCCATCGGCGTTGTAGGCGGTTTCGCCGCTGTAATCGCCGGTGAATTTGATGCCGTCCTGATCCATCTGGTGGCGCAGACCACCCCAATCACCGGTCAGGGTATTGCGGGTCAAGAGGTTCGAATCGGTATCGGCGAAGGCGGGCAGGGTGGCGCTGCAGGTCAGGCCCAACAGCAAGCCGTTGAGCCAGCCTGCATGAGAAAAGCGAACAGCCAAAAACATGTGAGTCTTCCAGGTGAAATCTTGAATGATTGCGCAAAGCGGCGCGGCACCCGCAGGTGCCGCGCACAGAGGAGTTGCCCGCCAGTGAGGCGGGCACGGCGGCTTACGGCAAGGCGTAAGCCATCACGTAGTCGCCGCGATCGGTCGACTGGCGCGCACCACCGGCGGTGATGACGATGTACTGCTTGCCGGACTTCGGTGAGACGTAGGTCATCGGGCCGCCCTGGCTGCCGACTGGCAGGCGGGCTTTCCACACCTCTTCACCGTTGCCGCTGTTGAAGGCGCGCAGGTAGAAATCCTGGGTGCCGGCGATGAAGATCAAGCCACCTTGGGTCGACAGGGTGCCGCCGAGGGTCGGCAGACCCACCTTGATCGGCAGGTGCATGCGGATACCCAGGGGACCGGTGTCTTCAACGGTGCCGACCGGAACCTGCCAGGCGACTTTCTGTGTCTTCATGTCGATGGCGGTCAGCGTGCCGAACGGCGGTGCCTGACAAGGAATGCCGGCCACCGACAGGAAGCGGTTCTTGTTCACCGCATACGGCGTGCCCTTGAGCGGCACAGCGCCCATGCCGGTGTTCAACGCTTCGCCACCGGAAGTGGCCTGGCCTTTGTTCTGCGACGGGATCATCTGAATCCACAGACCCAGGCGCATGTCGTTGACGAAGATGAAACCGTGCACCGGGTCAGTGGAGATACTGCCCCAGTTCATGCCGCCCAGCGAGCCTGGGAAACTCAGCGATTTGTCGGTACCGGGCGCGGTGTACAGGCCGTCATAACGCATCGATTTGAAATCGATACGGCACAACAGCTGGTCGTACGGGGTCGCGCCCCACATGTCGGATTCGGTCAGGTGCTGCGCACCGATCTGCGGCATGCCCACCGACTTCGGCTGGGTTGGCGAGTAGGGTTCGTTGGGGATGTTGGCCGCCTTGACCGGCACTTCTTCAACGTCGGTCAGCGGTTTGCCGGTGGCACGATCGAGCACATAGATCTGCCCGGCCTTGGTGCCGATGACCAGCGCCGGTACGGTTTTGCCGTCCTTGGTGAAGTCGATCAGGCTCGGCTGCATCGGCAGGTCGAAGTCCCAGAGGTCGTTGTGAACGGTCTGGAAGACCCAGCGTTCTTCACCGCTGGTGGCATCCAGCGCCAGGATCGAGGCGCCGTAGGTGTGATCGAGCTTGCTGCGTTCGACACCATAGATGTCGGTGGAAGAACTGCCCATCGGCAGGAACACCGTATTGGTCGCCGGGTCATAGGACATCGGCGCCCAACTGTTCGGCGTGCTGCGCACGTAAGTGCCGCCTTCTGCCGGCGCATTGCGATCCTGCGGATTGCCCGGGTCGAACGCCCAACGCATGGCGCCGGTGATCACGTCAAAACCACGGATCACGCCACCCGGCATGTCGGTTTGCACGTTGTCAGCCACGCGACCACCCACCACGACAGTCGTGCCGGCCATCAATGGAGCGGAGGACAGCTGATAGTAACTGTCCGGGACATTACCCAGTCCAGCCTTCAGATCCACCTGACCGTTGTTGCCGAACCCTTGGCAGAACTCGCCGGTGTCAGCATCGACCGCGATCAGGCGGGCATCGATGGTGTTGGTCAGCAGACGACGCTGGCAATTGGCAGCCGGCGCGGGCTTGGCTTCGATGATCGTCGAATTGCTCGGCTGAGCGATGACGGTGGAGGCGTCGAAATACGCCATGCCACGGCAACGCTGCCAGACTTTCGACTGCGCGTTGATCGAGTTCTTCCACAGTTCCTTACCGCTGTCGGCATCCAGTGCGATCAGGTTGTTGTGCGGGGTGCAGATGAACACCTTGTTGCCGACCTGCAGCGGGGTGAGCTGGTCTTCGGCGCCATTGCCATCGCTCTCGGCGACGTCACCGGTGTGGTACGTCCACGCGACCTTCAACTTGTCGACGTTGTCGCGGTTGATCTGATCCAGCGCAGCAAAGCGGCTACCGCCCTCGGTATTACCGTAGTGCGCCCAGTCCTTTTGCGCGTTGGCTGGCTCGACGGGCGTCAGGCCCGGGCCAGTGCCCGTGGCGGCGACAGTCGGGTGCGCAACGAACATGTTGCCAGCCGCCACCGCCAGCGCAATCGCCAACACCGCAGCGATGCCATAGGCACCGCGACCTGGCACGCCACCATTGGCACGCTTGAGCAGCGGGTAGACCAGCGTGACCGCCAGGCCAACGGCGCTGAACATGAACAGGCGCGAGAAGACCGGCCAGAACACCAGCCCGGCATCACTCACCGCCCAGATCGCCGTGCCCAGCAGAAACGCGGCGAACAACCAGGCACCGGCCGTCTTGAAGCGAGCGATCAGCAGACCGGAAACGGCCATCACCAGGCCACCCACCAGGAAGTACCAGGATCCTCCCAGGCTGACCAACTTCACGCCGCCCGCAGCCAGCGCCAGGCCGAGGAGGGTGATGATCACGCCCAGCCCGACCAGAATGAATTTTGATACGCCCGAGAGGCGTTGACTCTGCTTCACGTTGAATGTCCCGTTGAAATGAGGGGGGCATTATATAGTTAGGTAACTATCTAGTTAAACCATAAATTCTGAATGAAGCGTAGTTCGTTGCTCAATGGCACGCCTGAACGACGGCCTGCGCGCCTCAGCTGACTTTGCGACCTTTACCTCGCGGCCCATCTGACTGCCGACCGTGGCGCTTCAAAGCGAACATCAAGCCACCCAGCAAAAGCGTCGCGCCCACTACGACAGCGAGCGAGGGCCGTTGCGTCGTTACTCGCCATCCACCTTCAACCTGGCGTTGAGCATTCGATGGGGTAAACAGATTGCCCGACGTGGCCTGAGTCTGCGGCCTGTGTTGCAAGCCTAAGCGAGTCAACCAGCCCGACAGATACGCAAAGCCCGGCAGCAAAAAATGCGCTATCCGTGCCATCGTTGCAGCTGCGCCGACGGTAGTACTCGGCCTCGGACGTAATGCGCAAGCCACCATGGCTTCGGCGACGAGATGTGGGTCATAAACGGGCGGCGGGGGTTTCAGCGCATGGCCAGTGAAATTGCCACCGTCACGAAATCCTGGGGTGTCCATGACAGCCGGATAAATGTCACAGACATGAATATCTGGATAGTCATACAGTTCACCGCGCAACGCTTCGCTCAGACCACGCAAGCCATATTTGCTGGCGGAATAGGCAGCGGCATATGGCTGTGCAACCCAGCTGCCCAGTGACAACGTATTGATCAGGATTCCACGTTTCTGCGCTTTGAAAAACGGCCATGCCACATAGGCGCCGCGCAGGTAACCCAACAGGTCCGTCTGCAGTACTTGCTCATGCGCTTCCAGCGGCGTTTCCTCAAAACTGCCTACCGCCCCGACACCGGCATTGTTGATCCAGATGTCGATGCGTCCGTCGCCGAAGGCAGCGGCCTGGTCTGCCAAAGCGCGCATCTGCTCGCTGTTCGTGACATCGGTGCGCACGGCCAGGGCTGAAGCGCCACGTGCTGTGCATTCTTCGACAACGTCATCAAGTGCGGCCTCGTCACGCGCACTCAACACCAAGCGTGCGCCCTTGTCAGCAAATGCATAGGCTGCTGCACGACCTATCCCACTTGAAGCTCCCGTGATCACCACCAGTTTTTCATTGAGCGCCGAGGACACAGGGTGAACGAGCACATCGGGACTTTTATCGACTTCGGGTGGGGTGGGTTCTTCTCGAGCGTTGTACCTCACCTCGTTCAGGTTCAGACGTGCACCATCTGCCAGGATGAGCGTCAGATTTTCAATAGTGCCAGCGACCCGATTCGCAAACACCGGTTCTCCGGTAGGGTCGAGTTGATCGTAAAAAAACGTCTGTCCTTCCAGCCATCCGACCGTCGTCATCAACTCGGGCCCCAGGTAATACTTTCCATCGAGGAAGAATCCTGGAAAGTGTTGCGTACGCTCCAGGCTTTCGACGACATACCGCTCGCCTGGCTTCATACCGGTTTTTGGATCGATCATGGCGGCGTCCTCAGAGTGTCTTGGTGTTGCGATAGAGGACGACGCTTCGCGCATTGTTCCATCGAGATGACTCAATGGCTGCACCGGAGGACGTCGACGATCGGTACGCGGATAAATCGAACGCTCGAAATTCGAAGCATCTCCAAGCTATACATCCTCAACGGTGAGGGTGCTGAGAGGTGCGTATGAATAATGATCCAAAGTTGCAGGGCGGTGCGGGACAAGACGACCCGATGCCAACTTCACCCGACCCACTGAGTCCTGGTCGCACTGAAGTCGACCCGATGAAGGAGGAGGGCATAGACGAGTTACCTGATAACGAAGGTGAGCGTCCGCTTGATGATGACAGCACCGGACTGGATCCCGACCGGGTGCGTGAAGAAACGGACAATGCGGTAATGGACAGACAGCAAGATCCCCGGTAAAAAAACGTGATCCAGCCCTGTATCCAGCGGGGCTTGTCACCGCTCATAAAATTCGAACCTTCGGATGCGCCCTTGAACGCGCAACACGAAAATAAGGGGCCCTGCATGTCGGAACCGCCTTCTTCATTTGTAGCCCCCTTACGCGCCTTGTTTGTACAGGTGACCCGTTCGGGATGGGGCGGCATGGTGTTTTGGCTGGCTCTACTGTCCGTGATGATAGTGCTGATGGTCAGCGGTTACGGAGCTTTCGCCAGCGCCAACAAGGACAATCTGCGTTTCGCTTTTCTTGGTGGGCTGTCGGGCTTTGCTGCGACAGCCGTGGGGGCTGTCGTCGCGCTTGCACTGCGCGATATTGCGGCGCGCACTCAGGACATCATGCTTGGCTTCGCTGCAGGGATGATGCTGGCTGCCAGTTCTTTCTCGCTCATCTTGCCGGGCATCGAAGCGGCCAAGGAACTCACCGGTAACAGTTTGCTGGCGGCCAGTATCGTGGTGCTGGGATTGGCGCTCGGTGTTGCATTGATGATCGGCCTTGATCGATTTGTTCCTCACGAACATGAGAAAACCGGCCGGCGCGGGCCTGAAGCCAAGCGTATCAATCGAGTCTGGCTTTTCGTCCTGGCGATCACCCTGCATAACCTGCCGGAAGGCATGGCGATTGGTGTCAGCTTTGCCACCGGCGACATGCAGGTCGGTATACCGCTGACGACCGCGATCGCCATCCAGGACATACCTGAGGGTTTGGCCGTCGCCATGGCTTTACGGGTGACCGGCATCTCGGCGCTGCGCGCGGCACTGATTGCAGTGGGGTCTGGCTTGATGGAGCCCTTTGGCGCCCTCGTAGGCCTTGGCATTTCCAGTGGCTTTGCCCTGGGCTACCCCATCGCACTTGGCCTTGCTGCGGGGGCAATGATCTTCGTGGTCTCCCATGAAGTCATACCAGAGACGCATCGCAACGGTCATGAAACGCCCGCCACTTTGGGACTGATGTTGGGTTTTGGCGTGATGATGTTTCTCGATACCGCGTTAGGCTAGGGCACGCTCCGTTTCGTCGGGACAGGTTCATAATTTTGGAACACCGACACCCCCCGGGGTGCTGGCAGTGGATCTCACGTCCAGTCGCCGCGTTATTCGATTCGCGGATGCTGCTGCACGAGATGCTCGCGTTTAGCTTCCAGCTCGGCAATTTCTTTGTCGATGTCCTCGATCTTCTGCTCGATGTTGTCGTGATGTTCCTGAAGCAGTTCATGCGCTTCCTCAATGTCGGAAGCCGCCGGAGCTGCACCACGCAATGGTTTGTTGGCTGTTTCTTTCATCGTTACGCCGGTTATCAGCCCCACCACGGCAATCACCATCAGGTAGTAGGCCGGCATATACAGATTTTCCGTGCTTTCCACCAGCCAGGCTACGGCGGCAGGGGTAAGACCCGCGATCAACACCGAGACGTTGAAGGCACTGGCCAAGGCGCTGTAGCGGATGTGAGTGGGAAACATCGCCGGAAGGGTGGAAGCCATTACGCCGATGAAAAAGTTGAGCAGCACAGCCAGCACCAGCAAACCGGAAAAGATCAGGCCGATCTTGCCGCTGTTGATGAGCATGAAGGCCGGGATGGCGAGAAAGAAAAGGCCGACGCTACCGAAGATAATGAAGGGCCGGCGGCCAATCTTGTCGCTGATGAGCCCAATTACCGGCTGGACGAATAACATGCCGACCATGATCGCGATGATGATCAACACGCCGTGATTTTCGCTGTAGTGCAAGTTGTGTGTCAGGTAGCTCGGCATGTAGGTGAGCAGCATGTAGTAGGTGACGTTAGTCGCCACCACTACGCCAATGCAGGTCATCAGGCTGCGCCAGTGCTGGGTGGCCACCTCCTTGAAAGACACTTTCGGGCCAGTGGCAAGGCCCTCGCGATCACCCTGTTCCAGTTGCTCGACATGCTGCTGGAACGCCGGTGTCTCCTCCAGCGCGTGACGCAGGTAGAGCCCGATCATGCCCAGGGGCAGGGCGAGGAAGAAGGGCAGGCGCCAGCCCCATGCCTCAAACTGCTCTTCACCGAGAATGGTGGAAATCAGCACGACCAGACCTGCGCCGAAGACGAAGCCGGCGATAGAGCCGAAATCCAGCCAGCTGCCTAGGAAACCGCGCTTGCGATCCGGAGCATATTCGGCGACGAAGATCGAGGCACCCGTGTATTCACCTCCCACTGAAAAACCTTGGGCCATTTTAGCGAGCAACAGGAGGATCGGCGCCCAGATGCCAATCGAGGCATACGACGGAATCAGCCCGATGGCGAAGGTGCTGAGCGACATGATCACGATAGTGGCCGCCAGGACTTTCTGCCGACCATACTTATCGCCCAACGTACCGAAAAACAAACCGCCCAGAGGCCTGATCAGGAACGGAACCGAGAAGGTGGCCAACGCGGCAATCATCTGCACACCGGGATCAGCACCGGGGAAAAATACCTTGCCGAGAACATAGGCAACAAAACCATAGACGCCGAAATCGAACCACTCCATCGCGTTGCCGAGTGCAGCGGCAGTGATCGCCTTGCGCATTTTCGCGTCGTCGACAATGGTGATGTCTTCCAATCCGATCGGATTAACGGCTTTCTCAGGTGATTTCATGCGAGCCACCCTGTATCTGATTTGACCTGATGCACACCACTGAGCTGCGGTGTGGCGCAGGCCAGACGAGCTTGCCTTTACCGATGCCATCTTTTTGATAGCACTGCTTCTTTCTGATCAGATACAGGAAGGCACGAAAAAATTCACATCTTGCCGTTATTTTTGCTGGCAGCCATGGCTGTCAATGCGGTGGCCTTGATCAGAGTCTTCGTTGTCCCATGCATTGACCAGCGATCGCCCAACTGATGAGTAAAGTGAGACTATTTGATGAGAAACACTCATCAAATATACATCTATGTGGACGGTAGAATCCTCTGACGTGGTCGCTGGTCTGGCTTCCATCCCAAATCCAAGTTGTGAGGCCTCATGAATATAAGCCGCGCCAACCTCGCAGACTTTGTCTACTTTCTCGCAATTGCTCGCCATCAGAGCTTTAATCGAGCTGGCATAGAGGTTGGGATCAGTGCCTCCGCCTTGAGCCATGCTATCAAGGGTCTGGAAACCAGAATCGGCGTTCGTCTACTCAATCGCACCACTCGCAGCGTCACCCTCACTGCGGCGGGCGAAGAGCTGCACAACCTGATAAGCGAGCCCATGCTTGAGATGGGGCAGGCCATGGAGGTTCTCAATCGTTTCCGAGATGAGCCAACTGGTCGTATTCGCTTGAACTTGCTCAGCGATGCCGCAGATCTGTTGCTCGGCCCCGTATTGCCCGTCTTCAACGACCGCTACCCGGAAATCCAGATTGACCTGACTGTTACCAACCTGATCGTCGATGTTATCGGCGGAGGCCATGACGCAGGTATACGCTACGGCGGCACTGTTCCGGAGGACATGATCGCTCAACGTTTGTCTCCGGACATTCGCTGGGTCGTGGCTGGCGCTGCGCAATACCTGAAGCGCTTTGGTGTTCCAGAGCATCCGCAGGATTTGCTCAAGCACCGCTGTTTGCGCATTCGCTTGGGCAACGGCTGTATGTACGACTGGGAGTTCGAGAAGGGCGAGGAAGCAGTTTCGATTGCGGTTCCTGGGTTGATTACAATTGACGAAACCCGTGTCGGCCTTTCTTTAGCCCGTCAGGGGGCCGGATTGATGTATGCGCCAGAGCCGGCCATGGCGCCTCTTATCGCGAGCGGGTACGTCACAACTGTTCTTGATGATTGGGCCAGCATCGCACCTGGTTTTCACATGTACTACTCGAGTCACCGGCAGTTACCGATGGGGCTGCGTCTGCTTATCGACCTGATCCGCGAGCTGCAGCCCCTTGATGAGCCAGCGATCATCAGCTAGCGGTGGCCGGCGCGATCCGTTGAGGCACAAGCGGCCAGGAGCAGGCCAAGGCAGGCGACGCCTGCTTGAAAAGGCCTCATCGCGATGCCTCGTATTGCGCTTCGCTGACTGGCTCCATCCATACGACATTCTTTCCATCCACAGCCTCTTGAATCGCGATATGGGTCATTCCCGTGGTCGCGGTCGCCCCGTGCCAGTGTTTAACGCCGGGCGGTGTCCAGATTACATCGCCTGGCTTTATGACAGTTTTCTCACCGCCCACCTGCTGAATCCAGCCAACGCCTGTGGTGACTACCAACGTTTGGCCTTTGGGATGTGTGTGCCAAGCCGATCGAGCCCCCGGCTGGAATGTCACCGCACCCGCAGAAACAGTAGAGGGTTCACGCGCAGCGAAAAGAGGGTCGATCCTTGCGTTGCCGACGAAATTGCCTGGAGCCCCCATCAGTGAGGCTTGGTCGCCATTCCTGACAATGCTCATGGCTTGATCCTTCGAAAGATCCGCTGCATGCGCAGATGCGTCGGACAGGATTGCGGCAGTCAGCATCGAGGCGGTGACGAGTGTTCTCATGAGGCAAGCTCCTGCTGGATATGCGATAGAGCTGACAAACTATTGCAAGACCCTCCTGAGGACTACACGGCAAAACCGACATGAAGCAATGAATATCTCTCATTAGTCCGGCTGTGCGCCTGCTTCTACTGACTCGAGCCCTCTAGCGCAGTCGCTACCTGGATTGCTGAGTAACACTCATCAGAACATCCCACATTTGCCCCATATTCATCTTCTTACTCCTTGATTAGCGTGGGTGGCCTCACCAGAGGAGATCGCCGACGCGGTTCTCTGGTTAAGCAGTAGCGCCTCCAGTTATGTCACAGGCCAATCCATCTCGGAATCGCCACTCACCTACCTATGCCAATCGGCATGCCAACTCGCGGTGGGCCAACAATACTTAATCGTCAGCGCTGGCGGTAATTCAGCCACGACGCAGAAGGGTGATTACGTGGTGGCGTATGCGCTGCCGCAGTGAAGGAGGGGGAAACCTGATGGGTAAACGTTTATTAGGAGTGGTCGCATTGGTTGGATTACTTGCGGGACAAGCGCTGGCCGCCGAAGAAAATGGCTTAGTGGTACGCATCGCGCAACTCGAAATCGATCCTGCACAGGTTGCGGCCTATCAAGCCGCAGTCAAAGAAGAGATCTCGGAATCGACTCGAGTAGAGCCGGGCGTCATATCAATCTACGCCGTCGCCGAAGTCGACCGCCCAAATTGGTTCCATTTCTTCGAAATCTACGCCAGCGATTCGGCATACCAAAGCCATATCGAATCGCCGCACTTCAAAAAGTACGCTGCCACAACCAAGTCGATGATTCTGTCGAAGCGCTTGATTGAAACCACGCCAATCGAGCTTAGCCCGCGGCCTGGCTCGTAACCGGCTAGTTCGAAAGAGATGTGCGCGCTGGGCAAGCTGGTTTTTCAATGGAGGAAAGTGATGAAAAATTTAAAGGTGATGGCAATTGCAATGGCGGGACTGGCGTGTTTTGCGGCGGGCAGTTGTCGCGTAATGGCATCGGACGACCATGCGGCAGCACCACCGGCCTACTATGTCGCGGAGTTTGAGGTTACCGATCCCGAGGGGATGAAGCCCTACAGTGCACAGGTTGAATCAACCTTCAAACCCTATGGAGGGCATTTCATCGTGCGTGGCGGGAAGACCATCTCGCTTGAAGGTGAAGCGCCAAAGCGACGCCGTGTTGTCATCGAGTTTGCGAGCGTCGAAAAAGCCCAGGCTTGGTACAACTCTGCGGAGTACACCGAACTGAGGAAAGTCCGCCAGCGTTCAGCCAAGACGGATGTCTACTTGATCGAGGGAGTACCGCCGCAATAGTCACAAATCGAAATCCTCCCCCAGTGGAAGCTTGGTTTTGGCACCGGCGTAATACTGATTCCAGGTATCCGCGAGCGTTGAACCATACAGAGAGATCTTTAGGTCTTTACTCTGTGAATGGGTGAATCCGACATATCGGACGTTAGCTGCAGGCGGCAGGAGCATGAGGTTGGTGCGGATATGGTGCGGTGGCGGCTGTAAAATTGCGTGCAGTACGAATTGTGAATAATCGAATCAAGCCGCATGGGGGAGGGGAGTTTCATCAAGCGCAATGGGCGAGAGTTCACCATGAAACCTATGCCCAAAGCCCGCAAAAGCGGGCCTTGGGTTGCAAACCAGACTTACGATCGGCGTGCAGTCAACGCCGAGTAGCTGTTCATCAAGTTGCGATAGTTTGGAATGCGCTGGGACAAGAGGTTACCCAGGCCTTCGATATCGTTGCGCCAGTCGCGCTGTAGCTCACAGGCCACCGAGAACCAGTTCATCATTTGCGCACCGGCCTGTGTCATGCGGTTCCAGGATGCCTGTTGCACAGTGGTGTTGAACGTACCGGAAGAGTCAGTCACCACGAACACTTCAAAACCTTCTGCCAGTGCCGACAGGGTAGGGAAGGCTACGCAGACATCCGTGACTACGCCGGCGATGATCAATTGCTTGCGACCGGTGGCCTTGATTGCCTTGACGAAATCTTCGTTGTCCCAGGCATTGATCTGACCAGGTCGAGCAATGTAAGGCGCCTCAGGAAACATCTCCTTCAGCTCTGGCACCAATGGGCCATTCGGACCTTGTTCAAAACTGGTGGTGAGAATGGTCGGCAGTTCGAAAAACCTGGCGACGTCTGCCAGGGCCAGTACGTTGTTCTTGAACTCGTTGGGTGAAAAATCCTGAACCAGAGAAATCAGGCCGGTCTGGTGGTCGACCAGCAGCACTACTGCATCGTCTTTGTTCAAGCGGTTGTAGGTAGCGTTGCTCATGATGAAGTCCTTTTGAAGTGAGTGAATGTTGTCGTTCAACATGGGCTCAGATTAAGGATCTGGAGGGTGCGGAAAAAGCCGGTGAAATGCGTTTGACTGTCAACTGAGATGTGACAGTTCAGAATTCCAAGCGGTCCGCAGTTTTTGCGGACGAAAAAAACCCGCGATGGGGAGCGCGGGCTGGGAATCACAAAAGGAGCTAGATCGACTGTACGTAAGACGATGTGAAAATATTGTGAGAGGTCGTTGCCAGTGCGCCGCGCACACGGATTCGCCGCACCAGGTAACGCCTTGATTTTCAGATCCAGGTTTTATTCGAAATCTCAGGTTTCCAGGACTACTCTGAAGTAAAAATGATAAAAAACAATTTAATGATAATTCACTATTATTTCAATGAGTTAGAGCCAAAACGACGTAAGCCTGGTTAGGTTATTGGACGACTTTACAGCCTTAGCCTAGCGGGTCAGCAGTCGATGATTATTTGTAGACACAGTAATTGTGAAAAACCGGGGAGGTAACAACAGTCTCTAGGAGAGGACAATTTTTCGATCCAGCCACGAACCTCTGAATCGCATGAAAGTCTCCAGATGAGATTGTATGTGTAGGAAGAACGGAAGTGAACGAAACTAACGATATCACACCATCCGCCTTGCTAACCTGCGAAATTGACCTATGATCAACTCAGGATTTTCTGGGATGCTCCAAGCATAAGGAATTGAGATAATGGGCCCGCATTCCCACATGTTAATCATGGGGGAATGCTATGTCTGGGAAAAGTAAAACCTACAATTTCACCTCTCGCAAGAAATCCTTCGGAAACTATTGGCTGGTTTACAGCAATAAAACTGGAGTGATATTAAAGTTAGTTAGCGATAGGGAGGTAGCGCATTGGATTCTCAATTTAGAATTTAATCCTAATGTGCAAACCTTTAAATTTGACGATTTCAGCACTAACATTTTGATCGACGGACTTATGCACGATATAAAGTATCGTGCATTAGTGCAGTATTCTTGCGGGCTTGAATATCAATTTATATCAGTCGAAAAAAATGATTTAGCTAAAAGTCGTGAAAAATCAATAGACGCCGCATTATGGCGCGCCACGCATATTAAGTTTCGGCATATATCTGATGAGGATCTTGTGCCGCGACGCCATCATGTATTTCCTCTTCTCAGGCTCTCGGCATTCCTTACTGCGAATAAAGACCAGTTTATTTCACCGGGACTTATTGATGGCGTAGATGCGTATATAGGAAAAATGCGTCGTGGAATTGTCGCTAAATATTTAACAGATATGGGGGACTTTAGTAAGTCAGCGCTAATGCTGCAACTATATCGTCTTTATAATTCTGGCGTGATTGCTTTGAGCTTTGTTGAAACTCCATTTATGTATGGCTCTTTGTGGGAGTTGCGCCATGAATGATTGGAGTGAGCATCCGGCGGGATTTAAGTATAAAAAAATTGAGATTTCATTGTTGGATGAAAGTGCCAGAGATATCTTCCTGCGTCGGCGCGACGCTGTCGTTATGCGACTGAATGGAGTTTCGTTAAAAGAGGTTAGTGATGCTACCGGAGTAGCAGGGTCCAATATTATTAGGTTGATAAAAAGATTTAAAACAAGAGCGGATGACGGTATTTGCTTGGGTGAAATTGCTTTAATACCAGGACAAAGAATAAAGCAGTATGAAAGAAAAAAACCACTTCCCGAAAAAAGGACAGAGCAGAAAGGTGGTATGGCAGGAGCAATGGGATTGCTTTTGAGGGCTAACCCTGACATTCAAAGTGAATTTGTTGTAAAGGTCTTAAGCCTGGATGCTCCTGTCGGGAAAGGGACTAGATATCAGAAAACAATTCTTTGTAAAGATTTTTATAATATATGTAGGGCCAATGGGGTAAAGGAGCATGAATGGCCATTGTCTCAACAAAGAGCGGCAAACCGAACTGTTTGTACCCTCATAGATGATATTCTCGAAAGTAATTTCAGTAGCGGTGTATTGGTAGTCGGGGGTACAAAAAGCTCAATCCGCTCCTTTATAGGGCGAGGCATTGAGCCTTTATTATGCAATATAGATGTCTTGGATGTCCTGGAAATAGACTCTCATTTCTTAGACGGTATTTTCGTGTTAAACCTCAAAGGAGATCGCCGACTAACGACTGAAGATGTGATCGATAGATTTTGGATAATTTGTGCTCGCTGTCGAAGGTCCAAGGCAGTTTTTGCGGCTAGGTATGTTTTCGCATCAGAAGTGACTGCGCTAGATGTATTTCAGGTGATTTGTGATGCGTTTCTGGGGAATTGGTGTCCTCAAGTCAGTTTTTCGTTTCCAGATCTTAAGTACGTTCCGGGAGCAGGAATGCCCGCCTTCGTCCACCCTGAAATCAAATATCATTGTATCACGGCGATATACTTTGATAACGCAATGCAGCACTACGCAAACGACGTAAAAGAACTATGTCTGGATGTATTAGGCATAGCAATTGACTACGGCCCCCTCAATCTGCCTTCTCGACGAAGTACTGTCGAAGGTTTGTTTGGGACAATAGCAAACAGAGTGCTGCACACCTTGTCGTCAACTACGGGAAGAAATCCGTTTGACGGTAGATCTGAAGACCCTGGTAAAGCTGCTGTTTATTACAATATAAATGTTGATGAGGCTTTGGAGGTGCTTGACTGTTATATTGCAAATTTTAATGCCACCCCTATGAGCGGGACCAATAAGTCGAATAGCCCTTTAGAGGCAATTGCAGCATATTTGAATAGCAGCGATATATTCATCCCTGTCATGTCCAGTGTCCTGGTAGATGTCAAGGGTATTGGGCTAATTACGAGAAAGGTTAGGGTGCAAGGCAGTCTAGCCAATGGAGTTAGACCGAGAGTAAAGCTCGATAAGGCCTTATACTCGAGTCGTGAGTTTTCGGACATGCCTCAGCTTATAGGGCAGTATGTTTATGTGAAAATTAACCCAGCAGACTATAGGAAAGTAACGGTTTACCTTGAAAATGGAATAGAGCTCGGAGAACTGCTCGTAGAGGCAGCTTGGAGGGATTACAAGCATAGCATACAAACAAGAAAATTGATAAACCGAGCTCATGATAAAAAAGTATTTCAGATATTTGCTGGGCAAAGTCCTATTGTTGTCTACCGCAACTATCTAGTAACGACGAAGTCGTCAGCCAATAATAGAGAGCTTAAACGTCTGGACGACGAGTTAAATTGTGAAAATCATCTACCACTGACGACATCGCAAGGAAAGCCGGTGCCCATTGCAACACCAAACACTTTTTCTGATGGCATACAACAGAAACAGACGCCGAAGTGGGAGGTAATGGATGAATTTAAATTTTGAATTCGAAGAAGAAAAATATCAGGCAAATGAGCATCCTGCCTTGAGTACGTATTTTCGACTACATACTCCAGTCCTTAGGGAGGTAGTGAAGCAAGCCTTTTTTAAAATTGCAATGAAACAAACAGGGGTTATTTTTTACGGCCCTCCTAGAGTAGGTAAGACAAGGTGTTTTAAGGCCCTGCGTGTCGAAATACCTAAGCGTTTTCCTAATACATATTTAATCAGCATGATTGCTGTTGCAAGGGAAAACGCAAGGCATGTGTCGACAATTGTAAATCAGTTGATTGTTAAGGAGGGCATAGAGGTAGGTAGGTCGTCTTCTATTAAGGTATTCAATATTTTAATTGATATCATTGTTCGCCGCATGCGTCGGAAACAAAAAAATCATCTGATATTGCTATTCGATGAACTCCAACGATTTGCTGCTGCTGATTTCTTTCAACTTGCCGATATGGTTAATGAGATGGATGATAAAGGCATAAAGGTCACCGTCATATCGTTTGGAATGCCTGAGCTGGAACAAATTGTGAGTGACTTTAAAGATATTTCTCAATTGCAGATTATTTCTCGCTTTTTAAGTAACCTACGGCATGTCGCTGGCATTAACTCTAAAGAATCCTTGAGATTAATTCTTGGTCTATACGATACAGATATGTTATATCCAGAGGGAAGTGGGGTTTCCTACACGCAGCATTTCTTTCCGAAATCTTTTGGTGAAGGATGGCGACTCAGCGAGCTCGCTGATTCAATTTGGGATGAGATGCATAAAGTTGCGACGGGCTGTTACGTTTCCAATTTACCCATGGAGCATGTAGCAACGGTTGTACGTTATTTTCATTTAATTTGCTCTATGTCCGATGGTATAGATATTCCAGTTTCACCTGGCGATATTTTTGATGCTGTTGAGGTAAGTGGATTTCAAGAGTTTTGCGTTGCAGTCGAAAAGGGAGAGATAATGTGACCAACTTTCCATCTTTAATTAATGCAAATAAATATGAATCATATTTGTCTTTGTTTTATAAGCTCATCAGGGAGATGTACACTGGAAGATCAAAAATCCTAAGCAAGTATAAGATATCCGAAAAGGCTCACTTTCTCCCAGTTGAAGCTCCTGAATGGTTGCTCGGAATTACAGATACTCCTAGCGATCATCTTCCAATCACATACTGCCCAACGGAGTATTTATTAGACCCAAGAGAAACAATTAAATTCTGTCCGGAATGCATGCGAGCAGGATATCACTCAGTATTCTTTATGCTTAAAAGTATTAGCATGTGCGCGGTGCATCGCTGCAACCTACTTTCAATGTGCGGACTTTGCTGTAATAGATTTTTAGGAACCATTCCGATTGACTCGTACTTTGATTGCCCTGTAACTGTTGGAAGAACAGATATAATTTGCCGTACCTGTAAATTATCCTGGCCAGACATCAGTGAGGGACATTTAGATCTTTCAGAAAGAGCGGATTTGTTGAGTGCGCTGACTGTGTGGAAGTCTCATTCAGACTGGTATCGCTCTATTGTACAAGGCGCGTCTCAATCATCTCAGCTGTGCAAAGATTATTACAGCGATGTAACTCGAGACTCAGCTATCGCTCCATTAGAGGCAAGGTACAAATTAACGTCTACTGAGCGACTATTAGGGATGATTGAAGGAGGGCAGAAAGCTTACTGGATAAAATTTCACAATAACCTTCCACTATCTGAGATGGCAACTGAACAGTATCACAACTTGCGAGAGTATGTTGCATTTTATTGCTTAGAGATCAAGCAAAAATACCTAGCCGACCATGATGAGTGTTGCCTAAAGATAAATTCTCTTACAGGTTATATGCCAATGCATGAAGCTAGGGCGCCTTTATGTGTGCCAGCCTTGGCCTATGTCGTACTGAGACTTAAACTGGCCTGTGCTATCTGGCCTACACCGAACAGCGTTGCGAGTGAGAAGTCGTGTTTTGATAATTTGTTTAGATACATTGAGCCAGACATAAAGCCTGCAGAACTTCGCAAGTTAATTATGTTCATCTTTTTAAAGATCATGGGGGATATACAGAGCAATGTAACAAGAGGAAGGAGTTTTAATATACTGCTGCGCACTCAGTCCGTCACGAACGATTTTTTTTATTTTCGCAGAACTATGTACCGCTGGAGAACGGTATGTCGTTCAGATTTCGAAATGGACAGTTCCTGTTGGATATCAGCAGATGGCACTTATAATAAACTTTCCGTAATGTGGTATCACGATCAAAGTCCTTATAAAGCCATGATGATAATTTAGTCAAGGCGTTCTGTTTGATTGCGATGCAATGAGATTTCTGGAGCCTTTTTTGGCTCCAATTTTATAGTCACTACCGCGTTGAGCGTAATGGTGATTGACATCTCATCTGAGTCGACTGCCTGAAGCAATGCGACCACGTTAAAATCGAGTAGCGCAGCGCCAAATTTCACAAGTTTTATTCAAAAGGTGTGCAGTATTATTCAATACATCTCTCTGTAAAACCTCTGAAACTGACCTCTCAAGAACAATAACAGTTATGAGGAAGTCATGAAGATACTCAATATTTGCGCCAGCCTGCTCTTCGTTGCGACCACACTCGCCAGTGTCGCACAGGCCGCTGACAAGCCTGAAATCAAGGCGAAAGTTGCATTGAAGGAGAGCGTTTCGTGGGACGGGACGCCTTATCAGCCTTACCCCAAGGGGCAGCCGCAACTCTCGATACTGGAAATTACCATCCCTCCCCACACGGCATTGCCTTGGCATCACCATCCCGTTCCTAACGCGGCCTACGTGGTGTCAGGGGAATTAACGATTGAGGACAGGGCGTCGGGGACGCGTCATAAGGTGACCGCCGGGCAAGCATTCGCTGAGTCGGTGGGGGCTAGCCATCGCGGCGTAACCGGCGATCAGACGGCTGTCGTGATTGTGACCTACTCGGGTGTCGAGGGCACCCCTCTCTCTATTCCCGACAAAGGCGAAAAGGCTGAGTTCGAACACGTCGAATAAACCGCCAGGTGCATGGACCGCAAGGCCGGTTGTGTGCCTTGCGGTCGTTTCACTAATTCATCGGGCCAACATGCCGCGGGTTGGCTTAGAACACCTTGATCGGTACGTTGATGATAAGCCTGAGCTCATCAAGATTACCTTCCAGTTGATATTCACTGGCTCGGTGGGTGGAATAACTGGTGATCAGGCTGATGTTCTTGAAGGTGCCCGATTGCACTGTGTAGCTGGCGCTGCCGCCCACTTCATAGTGGCTTTCACCCCGTTGCTTCAGTACCGAGTTGTAGATGCCGTTTGGGCCACCGTCGTAATGGCTGCCGTCGATGCCCATGCCCTTGATGTACCAGAGCGTAGTCTTGAGACCAGGTAGACCATAAGCGACCCAATCGTTGTTGTAGAACACCCCAATCGAGCGCTCATTGGGGCCGTTGAAGAAGGACATCATGGTATTGGGCAGGTTGATGGCATTGGATTCGAAGGGATAATCGAAATATTCGTCGCCCTTGATTTGCTGCAGGCCGATCTTCAGCGAGTGGTTGCGCCATTGGGGCGTGATACTAAGGCCGTAGGCCTGCTGGTCGATATTGCCGCCAATTTCGCGACCACTCGACCGGGTGTTATAGGCATCCAGTTGCACATCGACGTTAACCGGTCCCCAGTTGGTTTTCATGCCCAGGCCCAAATACTCGCGATCCCAGATATCGTCGAAACGAGAGACATAGGCGCTGCTGCGCCAGCCAGCGCTCGACACGTAGTCGGCCCCGGCGTAAGCGTTAAAGTCACTGGTGACCAGGGGCGAACCGTAAGTGGGGCTCAAATCCTGGCTTCCGGCCCCGGTGCGCGGCGAGCCCTTGTCGAAGTAGCCAGACTTGATCGTCAAACCTTCGACGTCACGACTTTCCAGGGATACGCCATCGAACGTCGAAGGCAATGTACGGGTGTCGGTGTAGGACATCATCGGTGTCCTGACTTGCTGCCTGCCCACCTTGAGTAGTGTGTTGGCAACTTTGAACTTCAGCGCCGCGATACCGAGCTTGCTCCAGTCATCGACCACATCGCCGTCCTTGTCCACCAACATTCGATTACTGCCGCCTGCTGCCGCTGTCCGGCTGCGCTCCAGCGCGACTGCCGAGAAGGTTGAAAGATCCAGCCCAAACTTCACCGGACCTTCAGTAAAACCGGAGACGAAGTCGAGTCTGAAACCTTCCAGCCAGGCGGTCCGGTCACGCAGCTTGCGCACGCCGTCGGGGGTCTGCAATTTGAAATACGTGGCCTTATGGCCAACTTCGTGTGAATACCAGTGTCGGGTATTAAGTGTCAGTGAACTGTCTTCCAGAACCCCTTGTTCCCGGGCATTGACCTGAGAAGTAGAAACTGCGGCCGCCAGCGAGCCAGCGGTGAAAAGCGCCAAATTACCTTTGCGATACATAGACTTTGCCTGTTGTTGTTTTTAGGGCAGATAAGAAAAAAGTCGCCGAGTAATCGTTATGAAGTTATTGCACGGGCAGGGCGTGGCCCGACTTGTCCAGCAGGCCGCAAGCGGCTTGCTGGTGGTCGTTCGGATATTGGGTTGTTGGTTTAGCGGTTCGAGTCATCAGGCATCGATGAAGACGCCATCCGAGCCTGCGGCATCAGTCGAGATAATCCTTCACAAGTTTCAGCCAGCAGTCAGAGCCAATGCGAATCAGCTCGTCATTGAAGTCGTAGTGGGGGTTATGCACTGAGCAGCCATGAAACTCGCCTTCACCGTTACCCAGGAAGAAGTAGCAGCCGGGAACCTCGGTCAGCATCCAGGCGAAATCTTCTGTCGCCATGATCTTCGCCGCGTGTGGCAACAAGTGGCCGGGCTTGAACAGCGGCGCCAGGCTTTGGCGAAGCATCTGCGTTTGCGTCACGCTATTGACGAGTGCTGGCGCCAGTTGCGTGGTTTCAAGTTCGACTTTGACGCCGAACGTTAATTCATGACCTTGGGCGATTTGCGCCAGGCGCTGATTGATTTTGCCTTCGGTCTGCGCAGTGTCGGTACGCACGCTGATCAGCATCGATGCCGTGTCGGGAATGATGTTGTAGACACTGCCAGCTTCGACCATGCCGATGCTGATCACGGCGTGTTCATCGACGCAGAGATTGCGCGACTTCACTGTCTGGATCGCGTTGATCATGCTGGCCAGCACGGGTATTGGATCGACGGCGCGCTCGGGCATTGCGCCATGGCCGCCGCGACCTTTGATCAACACGCGCACGCATTCCGAAGAGGCCATGGTCGGACCTTCCTGGGCCACAGCGGTGCCCACCGGTATTCCCGGCAAGTTGTGCAAGGCAAAGATCGCGTCACAAGGAAAACGGGTGAAAAGGCCGTCGTCCATCATGGCCTTGGCTCCACCCAGACCTTCCTCGTCAGGTTGGAAAATCAGGTTAAGCGTGCCATTGAAGTCCGACGACTGAGCGATTCGCCACGCGGCTGCCAACAGGATGGCGGTGTGGCCGTCGTGGCCGCAGGCGTGCATGCGGCCCTCGATCTGGCTGGCATGGGCAAAGCGGTTTTTCTCCTGCATTGGCAGGGCATCCATGTCGGCACGCAAGCCCAAGCGGCGAGTTCCGTTGCCTCGGCGCAGTACGCCGACCACGCCATGCCCACCGATACCGCGATGTACTTCGTAGCCCCAGCTTTCCAGCTTGCTGGCCACCAACTCGGCGGTCAGCGGGGTATGCGCGCCCAGTTCCGGTTTCTGGTGGATGTCCCGGCGCAATTGGATAAAAGCGTCCAGGTCCAGTTCGGCAAGGGGCCGGGTTTGGTTTATTGCATTCATCAGGTCACTCCCGACCAGGGTTTTCGGGGAATACCGCCAGGCACGCCAGACTGAGAGCGCCGCCGGCGAGCAGGTACAGCGCCGGTGCCTGGGGGGTATCCAGGGCCGACGTAAGCCATGTGGCGATCAAAGGGGAAAAACCACCGAACAACGTGACGCCGAAGCTGTAGCTGACGGCGGTGCCCAGGGCCCGACGATTTTTCGGAAAGGCTTCCATGATCAGGGCGAAGAAGGCACCCGAACCGATACAGCCAGGCAGTACCAGAATCGCTATGACGAACATCGCCACAAACAAATCGGTGCTCAAACTGAGTACATAGAATGCTGGCCACGCCAGCAACACGGGCAAGGTGATCGTCCAGGCCAGCAGTTTCTTGCGCAGGCCGTGGCGATCGGCAAAACGTCCTGCCAGAGGCGTAATGACTGCCAGGCAGGCACTTGCCACGCAGGCGATAGCCAAGGCACTGCGTTGCGGGTAACCCAGGGTGACCGTCAGGTAGGCGGGCATATAGAAAATGAACAGGTAGATGCCGATGGTGGCGCTGGCCATCAGGCCGATCGCCAGCAGGGTGTGACGCAGATCGATGTGATCGCGCAGTCGACCGTCGCGCTTGGCCGGCTCGGCTTCATGGGTTTCCGGCAGGCAGCGACGGATGTACCAACCTAGCGGTCCGATGAGCAACCCCAGCACAAAGGGGATGCGCCAGCCCCAGCTTTCAAGGTCTTCTGCGCTCAACGCGTTGTTTAGCAATAAACCCAGACCTGCGCCTACCATGGCCGCGTAGCCCTGGCTGGCAGCCTGCCAACTCACATTGCGACAGCGATTTGCCGTAGCGCTGGATTCCATCAGGTAGACCGACGCAGTGCCGATTTCACCACCCGCCGAAAACCCCTGCGTGAGGCGGCCAGCCACTAGCATCAAGGTGCCGAACAAGCCTATGTCCTGGTAGGAAGGCGCGAAGGCAATCATCGCTGTGCCGAAAGTCATCAAACTGATCGTGAGGCTCAAAGCGGCCTTGCGGCCACGGCGGTCGGCAAAGCGACCAATCACAAGCGCGCCGACCGGCCGCATCAGAAAGCCGACGCCAAATGTAGCGAGGGACATCAGAAGCGATGCCATTGCCGACTGTGCGGGGAAAAAGTTCTTTGCAATCACCACGGCAAAGAAGCTGTAGATCGTGAAGTCATACATTTCCAGGGCATTGCCCAGAGCGCAGGCTACGGTAGCTTTCCTGGACCCGATCACGGATGGCGCAGCGGCGCGGGGGAGAGGGGGCGCTTGCAGAGTAGTCATCGATATTTCCTGTGACAGTTTTGTTGTGGGCCGAATATCCGGCAAACACTGTCACTGCGCACTTGCGCTTTTCTTCGATGATTAACTGTTGGTTATGATGTCCAGCCGTTCCAGTGAAACTCAGTGCCAGATCGGTGCGGTTTGGCCCGATTATCGAACACACGCACTGTTTGACGACAGCGACACGGTCGCTGTGCCAAGCAATTCAGGCTTCAAATACGGGGTTTGGCCCGATGTTCTTAAGGTTATGGTGGTCGGTCCCAAGGAAAAGGAACAGACTTAACCGTTGGGCATATCATTGCGTTTTTCTTAAGTCTCTCAGTTGCCGCTGCGCTCTAGCGTGACGCATCCATTGGCTGGTTCTTTGAGAGCACGTTCCTGATCGCGTAGTAAAGATCTCGGGCAGTCGTTGTCAAAGCATGGCGATCAATGCAGACCAGATAGATGGGGTACTCCGGGATGCTTTCTTCGATCATGACCTGCATCAGGTCTTCATTGAGTCCTTTGAGCAATGTGTTTTCCATTCCGGCTTCACTGAGCGTCATGAACGCACCGGCATGGTGTAACAGATCAAGCGCCAACAAGACTGATGAACACTCGGTTATCCGCTGCGGCGCAGGTATCTCGTTGTCTTCAAACATTTGATAGAACTGCGACGAGTGATCGTCGATGGCATCGAGGCTGATCCAGTTTGCGAACTGCAACTGACGCAGCGAGTGGGAGTGGCGAAGAGGATTGTTTTTTCGACAGACTACCAGGCCCCGCATGCGGCTCAACGCCTCCCAATCCAGGTTTAGCCTCTGGGTATGCTGCTGCGAGGTTATGGCGAAATCCAGGGTACCGTCCCGGAGCCGCTGCAGCATCTGGTTGGGACGAAGATTCACCAGGCGAATGCGAACACGCGGATTCTTCGCCTGGAACCCGGCAATGCATTCTCCCAGTCCTTTGAGGACTGATGTCAGGGACGTGACACCGATGGTGACCTCACCGACTTGCATATCCTTGATGTTTTCAGCCTCCAGTTGTAGGCGTCGCATGCTCTCGACGGTCAACTGTGCATGGCGAATGATGCGACGGCCTTCGTCGGTGAGCGACATTCCCCTGTGGGAGCGCTGCAGCAGAGTCAGACCCAGTTCACTTTCCAGATCCTTTATCGATCGGCTGATGGCAGGTTGAGTGACGTGCAGTACCTGCGAGGCTTCACTGATGCTTCCGGTTTGGTGGATGGCTACCAGTGCCTTGATTTGATGGAGTTTCACGTACGGACAGGTCCTTGCGGTGCGATGAAGATTCAATCGCTTGCATAGTGTCATGCCTGTCACTGCCGCAACAATGCGGTGGCAATCTGAAGAACCCCGGAACCAGTCGCTGGCGGACGCTCGTTACTGTAAGACCTATGAGCCAAAAAACCAGGAATCGTTTCTCTGGCGACATCATCCTTTGCACAAAGCGGATAGCGATATGCGCAAAGCGGATATTGCTGCTCTTAAGGTCTCAATACCCTCGATTTGCATCCTGCGTAACAGTGCTTTACATGGCGCGCAACAGTTCTTCCGCCACGCCTTGCCTTGTACATAACAACAATAAGAGCACATCGATGAAGCCTACCATTCATGCAACGCATACGCTGCTGTCCATGGCTGTTGCCGTGGGCATTTCTAGCCAACTGATGGCCGCCGAAAGCGGTTTTATCAATGATGCCAGCGTTACCTTGCAGGCACGCAATTACTACTTCAGTCGTGACTACTCGGACATTGCCGGCGCTAACCGACAGTCGAAGGCCGAGGAGTGGGCCCAGGGTTTTATCCTCAACGCCAAGTCCGGTTACACCCCAGGGCCGGTCGGTGTCGGCGTCGATGTCATCGGCTTACTTGGGCTCAAGCTCGACAGCAGCCCGGACAGGGTCAACACGGGCCTGTTGCCGGTGCACAGCGATGGCCGTGCGGCCGATGACTACAGCCGTATGGAAGGCACCCTGAAGTTGCGTTACTCGAAGACCGAACTGCGCATCGGCGAGCTACAACCCAACTTGCCGGTGCTGGTTTTCAGTGACATCCGCCTGCTGCCGCCCAGTTACCAGGGGGCGAGCATTACCTCCGCTGAGGTCAATGGCCTGACGCTGCAAGGCGGCCATCTGAGCTCCACGCACCTGCGCAACGAGGGCGGTGACGAGAAGATGCAGGCCATGCTCGGCTACGTGCCCCAGCGCCAGGTCAGCAGTGACGCCTTCAACTACGGTGGCGGCGATTACGCCTTCAACGAAAAACGCACCAGCGTCAGTGCTTGGTACGGGCAACTGGAAGACATCTACCATCAAGGCTTCCTGGGCCTGAAGCACAGCGAACCCTTGGGCAGTTGGACCCTGGGTGCCAACCTCGGCTATTTCGACGCGAGAGAGGATGGCAAGAAGCTGTTGGGCAACATCGACAACCAGGCGTTTTTCTCCCTGCTGTCGGCCAAGCACGGCGGCCATACCTTCTATGTCGGCTACCAGGGGATCTTCGGTGAAAGCGCGTTTCCTCGGGTATTTGCCAACATCTCGCCGCTGGGCAACGAAGTACCGACCTATGAATTCGCTTCCACCGACGAGCGCTCCTGGCAGGCGCGCTACGACTATGACTTCGCCGCCCTCGGCGTGCCAGGCCTGACAAGCACCGTACGCTACATCACCGGCAACAACGTCGACACCGGCAAGGGCTTCGAAGGCAAGGACCGCGAGCGCGACCTTGACCTCGGTTATGTCGTGCAGAGCGGCACCTTCGCAGGGCTTGGCGTCCGGGTGCGCAATGCCATGGCGCGCTCCAATTACCGCACCGATATCGATGAGAACCGACTGATCCTGAGCTACACCTGGACGTTGCTGTGAGTGACCTGGAGACGAGTATGAACAATAAAATCTGGGCGCGATTGGCCCTGGTTGCAGCTGGCAGCGCAGTGGTGCTGCTCGCCGTCGGCAATGACATGCACCTGATGTATGCCTGCATCATCGACCTGTTGCTATTGGCGGCGGCGGTGCTTTATCACCATCAGCCAGTGCGGGTGGTTGAAGTGCTCGTACAGCGGGAACCGGACCCGGTGATGTCCACTACGGTGGTCCCGCTACCGTCGTTGCCCGTGACGGAGCCCACTTGGCCGGGCGCTCAAGTAAAGCTGGCACTTGAACACTTGATTCAAGTGGTGCTGCAAACTGAAGAAGACATGCGCTTTGCCAACCAGTTGGCGCGTGGCGCGGGCGAGCGGGTACAGGCCAGTGCCGTGAGCATGCAGTCTTCGGCTGCCGTGCTTGGAGATCTCGATCAGTATCTGCAGCGCCTGGATCAGGTGTTCGATGAGCTGGGCAGCCAGTCGGTACGCATCGGTGCGATTGTCGGCAGCATTCAGGACATCGCCCGGCAGACAAACCTGCTGGCACTCAATGCGGCGATCGAGGCCGCACGGGCAGGTGATCATGGGCGCGGCTTCGCAGTGGTGGCGGACGAGGTACGTAATCTATCGCGTCAGGCAGCGGACTCCAGTGCGCAGATCCGGCAGATCGCCACTGGCCTGGAAAAATCCGCAGAGGATGCCCGTCAGGGACTTGAGCAGCTTACCGATTCAACGCGTTTGGGCCTGGACAGGGCCGAGGTCGCGTTGCAGTCGATGGGGGAGTTACGCAGTGGTGCGGTCGCCAGGTTGGAAGTGGTCGAGCGCGTTATGCAACGTTTGGCCAGTTTGCATGAGTTGGCACTGCAGGCAACCCGGATAGCGGTCTGAACAAAGGGCGTCCCGGTATCTCAAACGCCCGAGCACATGCCCATCACCTGGTAGGTAACTTTATGGCTTTCACCCTGGTGGTCGATGTAGACCATCGTCGCCGGCACGACGTCGCATGCAGTCGAGGTATCGGTTACCGAAATGACCTCTGCGATATCCAGGGTTTGAGGTGCCGGGGCCGGATTGCTCTCGGCAGCCATTACGGCAGTTGTGGTCAGGGCCAGCAGTACGCTCAATAAGGTTTTCATGCTTTGTTCTCCGTCGTTGTTTGATGAGTCAATTTTATTCCTCTACCGATATGGATAAAGAGGGCAGTACTTGATGCAGCGTTACATCAGATGCAACAGTCGTTGCCGCCGGCGGGTTCATGGACTTGCTTAGCAGCCTGCGTGTTTTTGTGCGTGTAGCCGACGCAGGCAGCTTTACCACCGCCGCACAGGCGCTGGACTTTTCCACCGCGCAAGTGTCTCGGCTGGTGGCTGATCTTGAGCAGCACGTGCAGGCTCGTCTGCTGCAGCGCACAACCCGACGCTTGAGTCTTACCGAAGCGGGTGAACGCTTTCTGCTGCGGGCGCGGCAAATTCTGGACGACATGGCCGAGGCCACCGCGGAAGCGCGTGGCGCTCACCTCAAGCCCAGTGGCCGCTTGCGACTGCATTGTTTGAACGGGTTGGGCGTTTTGATGACGCCACTGAATGCCCGCTACTGCGAGCTCTACCCGGGCGTGGTGGTTGAATTGACCTTGTCACAGCGAAACCCCGATCCCCTTGAAGACGGACACGACGTGGTCATCTCCATTGCCCAGGAGTTGGAGGATTCACAATTCGTTGCCCAAACGGTAGGACGTATTTTTCAGCATGCTTTGCGCATCGCCCGCGTACATTGCGCGTCGGAGCCTGCCCACTCACCCGGAACAACTGAATCAACATAGCTGCCTGCGCATGCTTGACCCATTGTACGGTGACGAGTGGGTGTTCCGTGACAAGCAGGGTGAGCATTCAGTGGTGCCCGGCAACACCTTTCAGAGCAACGTACCCGAGGCGATGGTGAATGCGTTGGAGGCCGGGATGGGGATCAGCCTGTTGGCCGTTCTACACCGCAACCCGATCGCTGCGCGAGGGCCCGTTGCTGCGCCTGCTGGGCTCCTACCGGCTCAGGGAGCGAAACGTCTATGCACTCTATCCTTCCAAGCGGTTTCTGGATGCCAAAGTGAAGACCTGGGTGGATTTTCTCAAAGCGGAGTTGCCCGGGCTTTTTTCCGGGCATGAGGTCACTGCCAATGATGTTCGGTATTGGGGAGTGGGCTAGCTGATAAGGCCAACATTCACGGACAGTGTCTGGGTGATTGGTCGACGCGCGGCTTCGTTACTGCAAGGCCGATTAGCAAAAAAGCCTGGAGGCGTTTTTCTCGCGATACTGTTTGGGCGTCATGAACAGTTTTTCCTGAAACAGTCGGGTCATATGGCTTTGGTCCGAGAACCCGCAATCCATGGCCACAGCTTTCAACGGAATATCGCGCACCGTCGACAAGATGCGCTCGGCCTTTTTCAAGCGGCGCGACTGAACGTACTGATGGGGAGATACGCCATACACCGCCCCGAACACTCGTACAAAGTAGGACGGACTCAGGTCGACGATGGCGGCCATGTCTTTGACCGAAATGGGGCAGGACAGATTCGAATCGATGTATTGCTGAAGCTGGTCGCGTTTGAGGTTTGTCAGGCGAGACGCTTGATCGCTGTCTCTGAGGTCACACCGCACGTACTGACGCAGCAGATGGATGCACATCTGTATTTCAAGCGTCTGGGCGAAGATGCTGCTCCCCGGTTCGCCACTCAGACACTCCATTTCATAGGTCGACATGAGTCTGGAGAGCTTCGCGTCGTTGACGAGCGGGCAGTGGTCCACAAAAACACCGTCAACATCCTGTTGAAAGACTTCATTGGCGACTTTGGCCATCATGGCTTGCGAGATGTAGATATGACTGACTTCGATATCGTTCATCCAGTACCACCTGGATGATTCGCCTCGGGTCAAAATGGTTACGTCGTTATCGCCAACGGACCATTTTTGCCATTGCTTGCCATCGTGGAAGCCCAGATTTGACGTGCCCGATTTCCATTTCACCAACTCGTAATCGCGCATGCACGGGATGCTGACTTCGGTTTTGTCAAAGCGGTAGCCCCGAATCGACACGCCGTTATCAGACGCGCTCTCAACGGTTCCCTTGATCGTTACTTCACCAGGGATAACGTCCAGCATTTTTTCGGGCGTTAGCAGGATGGCACTCATCACAACTCCCTTTTTATTTGTATTGGCTGTGGAGTTTTATCGGCTTTTGAACGTTGAAGGCATCGAAAACACAGATTTGAAAACTAACACATCCTTCAAATTTGTACGCAAAACAGGCTTGCCATCGATCGGGGGAATTTCCACCGCTCGTCTGGCAAGCCTTTTCTTACTGCGCCTGGATTTCGTGGTCACCCGGCCCGGTCAAGTCCGGTCGCCAGCGGCGCAGGTGAGTGTGACGCTCATAGGCTTGCGATGAGGGGTAAGTCACCAATTCAATCGTGCTTCCCCAAGGGGTGCGGGTGTACACGTAGCGATTACCAGGCCCTGCGTCCCCGCCCGGGAGGTCGCCGGGTCGGCTGAGCAGAATGCCACCGGCCTTCTCGAGGCGATCGGCGGCGGCATCAATATCATCAACGTAGATACAGATGTGCTGGATACCAAAGTCGCTCGGAACGACGGGCTGCAACTGCTGGACGCCAGTGTAGGAAAACAGCTCCAGGTTGGGGCCGTTGCCCAGACGCAGCATCCGGATTGAGGCAATCACTGCACCTGGCGGAATGCCGAGTCCCGCTTCTACCTCAGGCCCTCCCAGGGGCGCGTCGAGCATGTCGTATAGTTTCTCGGCACCAAAGGCATCGATGAAGAATCGGGTTGCCGCTTCCATATCGGGAACGGTAATACCTACGTGTTCGATTGCGCGAACATTCATGACAACTCTCCTATTTTCGCCGCCGCCCAGAAACCGGATTGGGTCGCCTCATACATCCGCCCACCACGGGACCTTGTACCGATGCTGTGGACGCGAATGTCATCGACCGACTCCTTTAGAACCGTTGAAGGCGCGCGTGCGGTCGCCATTACTACGAAACCATCATCAGGCACCTTTGCTGCTGTGTTGATCGATACGTCCAGATTCTTGAGAAGGCCGGCGAGATGCTCGCGCTGCATATCATTGGTATCGATACCCACGCTATCGGCGGGTGAAACAAGGCTGACCTTTTTGCCTTGCTCCGCCAGCCAAAGGGCAGCGAACATTGCAGTCTCGGTTTCACCAAATACGGTGACCTCGTCAGTCACAGGCAAGTTGGCGCTTGCCAGCATATCGGCAACATCCGGCCCGCGATCCTGCGCAACGGTACCGGTCGCAAGCAGTACGGTGTCCCATGGGGTCAAGTCCAAGTCAGCCGCATCTGTATTGAGTTGCACGTCGACGCCCAAGCGTTCGAGTTCGCTCTCGTAAAACTGGATCATGTTCTTGACCTCCATACGAAACGGGCTCGCAGCTGCCCACGCATGGAGCTGGCCGCCGATGCGATCCGCTCTCTCGACCAACCTCACACTATGTCCACGCTCGGCAGCCAGTATCGCGGCCTCACAACCGGCCGGTCCGCCACCGACAATCAATACTCGCTCCTGTCTGGAAGCAGGGCGGCGAGCATCACTTGCGCGACGCTCCTGTCCGAGGGTCGGATTGATCACGCACTGGGTACCTTTGCCGTTGAACATCCACCGCGAGATGCACTCATTGACCGCCAGGCAGCGGCGGACACTTTGCGGCTGCCTGCGCCGTGTCTTGTTGACTGTTTCGGGGTCCGCCAGACCCGATCGACCCAAGGCCACGAAGTCGAGTTCGCCGTCAGACACCGCTTGTGCCATCTCGTCGAACAGCCAGGTGAGCCGACCGACACCGATCACCGGGATCGATACACGCTGTTTCACTAGCTTGGCGTAATTGACTAATGATCCTGGCGGTACCATCGGCAGCAACGTCAACGCGGTGTCGTAGTTCCCGGCACTGACATCCAGGGCGTCAACGTAAGGCTCGAGCATTTCGCAAAAGGCCAGGCCGTCTTCCAGCGAGAGACCACCCTCGTAAGGCTCCATCACGCTGAGCCGATACAGAATCGGATAATCCGCACCGACCTGTTCACGGATGCCACGCACGACTTCGAGGGCGAAACGGGCACGGTTTTCCAGGGAACCGCCCCAGCGGTCAGTGCGTTTGTTTGTGAAAGGGGAGAGAAACTGGCCGAGCAGATAGCCATGAGCACCGTGCAGCTCAACGGCATCAAAGCCAGCGGCCACCGCACGTCGGGCACCCTGGACATACTTATCGATCAGTCCTGGTATTTCATGTTCTTCGATTGCACGCGGTGGGGTGCCGAATGCGCTGGTGATACCGGCTGTCGGTGCCAGTGGTGGCTCGTTGCGCTCTGTGTTGCTTTGGGAGTTCTGGCGCCCGGTATGGTGCAGCTGCACGGCAATCTTCGCGCCTTCACCGTGGACCGCGTCGACCAGGTTGCTGAGTGCGCCAATGAACCTGTCATGGTCGATTCGCATCGGGTGACCCGCGGTGCGCCCAACTTCCCAATCGATAGAGGTATTCTCGGTGATGATCAGACCAACGCCGCCTCGGGCGCGGGCTCTATGGTATTCGATGAGCTTATCGTCAACCTCACCGAAGGTGCTGGCGAACTGAGTGAAGATCGGTGCTTGCACGAAGCGATTGCGCAACTGCAAGGTGCCAATACGTCCGGGTTGGTAAAGCGCCGCGGCAGGGCCGTCTGAAATCACAAGGTTTCGGATGTCTGGGTGTGCCATTGCCATCTCCTCATTATTTTTTTTGTTTGAGGTTCTAGCATGGAATGAGCGTCGGCATGAGTATTGAACATTCATGCCGAGGCGTTGAAGAATCCTGCCTTGGCGTCGTAGCGGTACTTGTTCAGGTGGCTTAGTCCGAAAACAACTCAAACATCAGTTGGCGAAGCCAACGATTGGCCGGATCTTTGTTATAGCGTGCGTGCCAGAAGAGGTTGATTTCGATGTTCGGCAGTTCCACAGGCGTCGGTAGAACCGCGAGGCCAAAGGGTTGTTCGCAACTGCTGGCGAATCGCTCAGGCACTGTTGCCACTAAGTTGGTGCGTTGGAGGATGTGGCCAACCGCTACGAAATGGGGCACCTCCAGGCGTATGTTTCGTTCGATACCGGCCCGCGCCAGAAACGTATCGACTTCACCGTGTCCCGTGTTGGCCGCTACGACGCGAACGTGCTCATAACTGCAAAAACGCTCAAGCGTTAACGGTTCCCGGGTTGCGGGGTGATCCTTACGGCACATGCACACGTAGCGATGGTGAAACAGGCGCTGTTGAAAAAAACCGGCTTGCAGGTGCGGCAGTAATCCAACGGCGAGGTCGATCGCACCGTTTTGCAACCCTTCGGCCAGGGTATCGGAAGTGTTGCGCAGTGTACTGATCGAGCACCCCGGGGCGCGTTCAGCCAGCGCGTCCATTAGCCGTGGCATGAAGTAGATTTCGCCAATATCGGTCATTGCCATGGTAAATCTTCGATTGCTGCTGAGCGGGTCGAACGTGTCCTGTCGGCTCAGTGCGTCGCGTAAGGTCTGAATGGCCAGTGCGACGGGTTCGGCCAACTGCCGGGCATAAGGCGTGGGCTCCATTCCCTGATAAGTGCGCACGAAAAGCTCGTCGTTCAAGGTGACACGCAGGCGTTTCAACGCGTTGCTGACAGCGGGCTGGGTCAGATCGAGATTATCCGCCGCGGTCGATACCCGCCGGTCAACCAGCAGTTGGTTGAATACCAGCAGAAGATTGAGGTCAAGCTCACGTAATTCCATAACGCCTCGTGCAGATTGCGCGCTCATGAGGGCAATAGATCTTTGCCCATTATTGGGTCTGCACCGCTCTGAAATCGCCGCTGCAAGTCCCCAAAGCCTAACAAGTGCCATACGGCCGCGTCCATCGCGAGATATACGGGGCTTCTGCTCGCCCTCGATCTTTATTCACGTTCGAAATAGCGGGTATTCGACTCGCTGCATTTATCACGGCAGATGGCTTGGCCATTATCGATTCTGCAGGAGCGCAGAGTGAAATTCACATTGGCTGAATGAAAGGACGCGGACATCCAAAAATGCAATAACTAAAATAATAAAGGCTTGGCATGCACAAAAATACAAGAGCGTTTGCTAACGGCTCATTCCCTTGCTTGCTGATAGCAGCCTCTGCGTCAGTTGCGCAAGCTGATAACTTGGTTCTTCCACCCGCCGCCAGTATTCCATGGGGAGATAACCCCATTTATCTCGCCGATCCTGAAATACGTGAATCGGATTTCCTCGGCCGCATTCGTTATATCCCTCTTTCGGATAATGCCAAGGATTACCTGTCTATTGGTGGTGAGATTCGCTACCAATACCAAGACTATGAACATGCATTATTAGGGGTTGGAGGAGCGAGTAACCCCAACAGCATGCTTCAGCAGCGTTTGCGAATCAGTGGTGACCTCAACTTGAGTAATGGCTTGCGGGTGTTTGCTGAACTTGGCGATAACCGCGAGTTTCAGGCAGAACGCGAAAGTCGATTCAATCGAGATAAGACGGATATTCAGCAAGGGTTTGTCGAACTGACCACCGGTGACCCTGCTTACGGTACCGTTCAACTGCGTGCCGGCCGATTCGTGATGCCACTTGGCAGCGTCCGCCTGGTCGGCCTGCGCGAAGGGGCCAATGTTCGCTATACCTATGACGGCGCCAAGTTAACCTGGTCCACGCCGAGCAAGTCGCGTTGGGAGTTATTTTCCGTCAGCCCTACGCAGATTGATCCGTTGGAATTCGATGATCAGCGTGACAAGACCCAAGATTTTTCCGGACTGTATGGCACCAATGTATGGAGCCCGGCGGGCGGCCAGGTCGACCTGTACGCCTATACCTTCGGGCGCGACAGGGCGACCTACACCAGTAGCTCAGGCAGCGAACGACGCAACAGCTACGGCGCTCGTTTCTACGGCCAGCAGTCGCAATGGGATTATGACGTCGAAGCCGTTTTGCAAGGCGGTAGCAGCGCCGGGCAAAGCATTCGCGCCTGGGGAGTGATGTCTCAGGCCGGGTACACCTTCAATGACATGAAGTATTCGCCTCGACTTGGGTTTCGGGCAAACGCGTTCAGTGGCGATGATGATCCCAAGGACAACACATTGGGCGACTTCGTGGCTCCTGCACTTGCCTCCGGCCTGGTATTCACTGATGCAAATTGGTTCACCGCCACCAACATGATCAATATTGCACCTGCTGTACTTTCTTTAAAGTTTTCCCCGAATGTCAAAGCTGAAGTCAACGTCGACTACTTGATGCGAGAGAGCACCAGCGACGGTATTTATTATTTGCCGACCAGCGCTCCTTATGCGCCAGCTCAAGGTGATGCGCGGCATGTGGCAACCAATACCAACTTCATTTTCGATTGGCGACTTAATCGATTCACTACTGTGCATGCCATGTATACCCATGTGCAGGCGGGGCAAGCGCTGGAGGATATTGGCGGAAAAAACTCTGATTATTTCGGGGTCTACACCCAGTTTGTATTTTGACGGGTGCACAGACTGTGCGGTCAAAAAAAATAATAATGGAGAGATGCAATGCGTGAAGTATTCAAACCAAATTTAATCTGCTCACTGGCTTTGGCGGGTGGCATGAGCCTTCTCGCTGCTCCTGCAAGTAACGCCGCTCCCATCGACAGAGGCCTGCGACCCAACATCGTTTTGATTGTCGCCGATGACATGGGGTATTCCGACCTGAGTGCCTTCGGTAGTGAGATTAAAACGCCTAACCTGGACGCTATAGCCAATCAGGGCGTAATCCTGAGTAATTACCATACGGCGCCCACTTGCTCCCCGACGCGCTCCATGTTGATGAGCGGAACCGACAACCACATCGCAGGTGTCGGCACCATGGCTGAGCTGGTACTGCCTGAACAAAAGGGCAAGCGCGGTTATGAGGGCTACCTGACCGATCGGGTGGTCGCTTTTCCCAAACTGCTACAGGCCAATGGCTACCGGACAATGATGGTCGGCAAATGGCATCTGGGCAGAACCCCTGAGCTAAGTCCCGACGCGCGGGGATTCGACCAGTCCTTTGCCCTCATCGAAGGATCGGCCGACCACTTCACCCAAGGCGGAACAACGGATAAGAATCCCAAGGCCACCTATCGACTCAACGGCCAAGAAATAGAACTGCCGAAGGATTTCGGTTACTCGTCTGATTACTTCACTTCTACTGCAATCAAACAAATCGACTCAGGTAACAGCGATAAACCGTTTTTTGCATATTTGGCTTACACCGCTCCCCACTGGCCATTACAAGTCCCGGCGGCCTATCAAGAGCGATATCGAGGGTTTTACGATAAAGGGTATGCCTCCATCGCGCAGGCCCGACTTGAGCGGATGAAGGCCAAGGGTCTGGTTGCCCGGGATGTGCATATCAACCCGGGACCCGATGTCTGGCCTGGCTGGGAGAAACTCTCGACCAAAGAACAACAACTGGAAGCTCGCCGGATGGAAATTTATGCCGGCATGATCGCCAATCTTGACGACAACGTCGGGCGGCTGGTCAAACACTTGAAAGACACCGGCCAGTACGACAATACCGTATTCGTGTTTTTTTCCGATAACGGCGCGGAAGGAAGCAACCCCGAAGACGTAACGCCAAACAATGGCAAATGGATTGCCGAACACTTCGACAACTCACTCAACAATATTGGCAAGCCCGGGTCATTCAGCGGCTACGGTCCCAACTGGGCGCGAGTGAGCTCAACACCTTTCAGAATGTACAAGGCATTCACCTATGAGGGGGGGATTCGTACTGCTGCGTTCATCAAGGGGCCAGGCATGCGTCACGGAGAAGTTTCCGATACCTACATGAGCGTCAAAGACATCGCCCCTACGTTTCTGGAGCTTGCTCAGATCAAGCACCCCTCCACTGAGGATGCGAGCGTTGCGAAAATGCAGGGAAGCTCAGCCCTGAGCTTTCTGAGGAAGAACCAGACCAGCGTACATCCTGCAGATGAAGTCCAGTGCACTGAGCTGTTTGGCCGGGTCTCGCTGCTTCAGGGGAACTGGAAGATGACCTTCAGTAATGCGCCCTGGGGTACAGGTCAATGGGAACTGTTCGACATCCGGAAAGATCCCACCGAGTTACACAATCTTGCGGCTCAACAGCCACAGGTCACTCGCTCGCTGTTGAACCAATGGCAACAATGCCAGGCCCGCAACGGGATCGAATGGGATACCGAACTCGCCACAAAAATTCGATTCGGCAATGAAATCAAGCATTACGAGACGGCAGATGAACAATCACGTTGACTCCGGTCTGGTTGATCGCAACGGGGCCGTCCTGATCAGAATTCCTGAGGGCCGATTTCTGATGGGATCTCAAGATCACTACCCTGAAGAAAGCCCCGTGCGCTGGGAGGAGGTCATTGGATTTTTCATGCATGCCACTCCCGTCACCAACGCCATGTTCGCAGCGTTTATTGCTCGAACAGGTTATGTGACTCAAGCAGAACGGTGTCTGGCGCCAGAAGACTATCCCGGCGTCGCACCGGATCTGTTGCAGCCGGCATCGCTGGTATTCATGCCGCCCGACGGCCCGGTTCAACTGGACGATGTGAGCCGTTGGTGGTCATTGGTTCCGGGCGCCGACTGGTGTCACCCGCTGGGGCCCGACTCGAACCTGCAAGGTCTCGACCAGCATCCGGTGGTCCATGTTGGCCTCGAAGATGCGCATGCTTATGCCCAGTGGGTGGGTTGCGAGCTGCCCACCGAAGCGCAATGGGAATTTGCCGCGTGGGGAGGGCGAACAGGCAGCGAGTTTGTCTGGGGCGATCAACTTGTGCCGGATGGACGCCATATGGCCAACATCTGGCAGGGAAATTTTCCCTGGCGCAACCTTGCTCTGGATGGGTACGACCGGACCTCGCCAGTGGGCGCATTTCCTGCCAATGGTTACGGGCTGCAGGACATGATCGGTAATGTCTGGGAATGGACAATCACGCCATTCAACAATCCCGGACGGGGTAGCGGTAAGCCTTCCTGCTGTGCCAAAGGCGGTGGCGAGAAAAACATGAGGGTGCTCAAAGGCGGTTCCCATCTTTGCGCTCCGGATTACTGCCAGCGCTACCGCGCGCCGGCCCGTTCACCCCAAGCCCCGGATACCACCAGTTCGCATATTGGTTTCAGATGCGTACGCCGATGAGCTTTATTCACGATCGAAATAATCAGTATTCGCCTGGCTGCATTTATCCCGGCTGTGGGTTTGCCCATGATCGAGCCAATGCCCGGGTATGGGCGCATCTGCATTTCACCCTTAGGCACGTGCAGTAACCGGAGGCGCCAGATCCTCCGGCTCTATAACAATGACAAGAAGAGCGAAGCCATGCGTACGATAGATGTGTCAGCCCTGATTGACGGGGCACGGTTCAATGCCTTCCATGCGCGCGTACTGTTCTGGTGCGCGCTGATTATCATTTTCGACGGATACGATCTGGTCATCTATGGGGTCGTGCTGCCCTCATTGATGTCCGAGTGGGGCCTCAGTTCGTTGCAGGCTGGTGCGCTGGGCAGTTGCGCGCTGGTGGGCATGATGCTGGGGGCGTTGTTTTTCGGTTCACTGTCCGATCGTATAGGTAGACGTAAAACCATCATGATGTGTGTCGCCATCTTCAGTGGCGTCACAGCGATCAACGGCTTGGCGCAGAGCCCCGAGGCGTTTGCGTTGTGCCGGTTTATCGCCGGTCTTGGGATCGGTGGGGTGATGCCCAACGTTGTGGCGTTGATGAACGAGTACGCGCCAAAGAAATCGCGCAGCACCCTGGTGGCGATCATGTTCAGCGGCTACTCGTTGGGCGGAATGCTATCGGCGGGCCTGGGCATGGTGCTCATCCCGCAATGGGGATGGCAAGCGGTGTTCTATGTAGCGCTGATACCTCTGTTGGCCTTGCCTTTTTTAATACGCCAACTGCCGGAGTCGATGGATTTTCTACTGCGCACCGGGCAGTCCGTGAAGGCTCAAAATCTATTGGCACAAGCCGAGCCGTCTTACGTACCCACTCCCAATGACCAGTTGAACCAGATGGTCGCCAAAGGCACGAAAGTGTCGATTGCGCAGCTGTTCCAGGACGGCCGCAAGGTGAACACTTTCATGCTGTGGTTGGCGTTTTTCTGTTGTTTGCTGATGGTTTACGCGCTGAGTTCCTGGCTGCCGAAACTCATGACGGCCGCAGGCTACGGATTGAACTCCAGCCTGGCGTTTTTGCTGGCGTTAAACATCGGCGCGATAATTGGCGCGGTGGCGGGTGGATGGTTGGGGGACCGTATCGGGATCGCCAAGGTCTTGTTCGCGTTTTTCAGTTGCGGAGCGTTAGCCCTTAGCCTGTTGGCGCTCAAGGCGCCGTTACCCGTTCTTTATCTGCTCATCGCCATTGCAGGGGCGTGCACCATTGGTACGCAGATCCTGGCCAACGCCTGCACGGTGCAGTATTACCCCGCGCACATAAGGTCTACCGGGCTTGGTTGGGCGATGGGTATCGGGCGAACCGGTGCCATTATCGGTCCGCTGCTGGGTGGGGCACTGCACGCTTCATCACTACCACTGCAGGCCAGCTTTCTCATCTTCGCCATACCAGGATTGATAGGGGCCATCGCCATTCTGGTGTTTCTGATTCAGAACGCTCCAGGCCGTCAGGCTGCTTTATCCCGGCAACCCGCGCAGTAACTTTTGCAGAAAAAGACGAGCCCGGGGGAGGGCTCGTCTGACCGATGCCTGGCCGATCTGAAGAATAATATTCACACCCATGATGGAATGTATGGGGGTTGCGGTATTTATCAATAGCGCTCGGATGGCGATGATTTGCTTACTCCAATAACAATCAGCCTCATGGGTAACTTGCTATGCGTACTTCTCAATCCAAACTGCAAATCGGCATTGTTGGCGGCGGTATCGCCGGCGTGGCTCTGGCTTTGGACCTTTGCCGTCATTCCCACCTCGACGTGCAATTATTCGAATCGGCGCCTGCCTTTGGCGAGGTCGGAGCGGGTGTCTCGTTCGGCGCCAACGCCGTTCGTGCCATCGCGGGCCTGGGTATTGCCGAACCCTACCGCAAGATTGCCGACCAGACGCAGGATCCCTGGCAGGACATCTGGTTCGAATGGCGTCGTGGTGAAGATGCCGGTTATCTGGGCGCAAGCCTGGCCGAAGGGGTAGGGCAGTCATCGGTACACCGTGCTGACTTCCTCGATGCGCTGGCCAGCCAGTTGCCGGAGGGAATCGCTCAATTCGGCAAGCGCGCCGTCAGTGTCGAGCAAGATGCCGAACAGGCTCGCGTGGTGTTCACCGATGGCACAGAGTATCGCTGCGACTTGTTGATCGCCGCGGACGGTATCAAGTCATCGATTCGTGATCATGTTCTCAACGGTCTTGGCCAACCCCTGGTTGCGCCGCGTTTCAGTGGTACCTGCGCCTATCGCGGGATGATCGACAGCCAACAGCTGCGCGAGGCCTACCGGGCCCGGGGTGTCGATGAACACTTGATCGACGTCCCGCAGATGTACCTGGGGCTTGATGCTCATATCCTCACGTTCCCCGTCAAACAAGGCCGGCTTATCAACGTTGTAGCCTTCATTTCCGATCGCAGTCGTCCTGATCCAACCTGGCCAAGCGATGCTCCGTGGGTACGCAATGCCAGCCAGGAAGAAATGCTCTCTGCCTTCAACCATTGGGGAGACGCTGCTCGGGTGCTGCTCGAATGCATTCCATCCCCCACCCTTTGGGCGCTGCATGAACTCGATGAGTTGCCAGGTTACGTGCACGGCCGCGTGGGTCTGATCGGCGATGCTGCGCATGCGATGTTGCCACACCAGGGCGCCGGCGCAGGTCAAGGCCTGGAAGACGCCTGGCTTCTGGCGCGCTTGCTGGCCGATCCGCAGGTCCTGGACAGCCAGCCACAGGCGGTGCTCGAAGCTTACGACGCCATCCGTCGTCCCCGTGCCTGCCGTGTGCAGCGTACCTCCTGGGAAGCCGGGGAGCTGTATGAAATGCGTGATCCAGCTGTGGCCGATGACGAACAACTATTGAGCAAAACCCTCGCCGAGCGCTTCGACTGGCTATGGAATCACGACATGCAGTCCGACCTTCAAGAAGCCCGTGGCCAGTTAGGCTGGCGAGCAGTCGCGGAATGATTTGAACCGACACGAGCGAAGGGAGCACCCAGCGGCTCTCTTCGTGGGTGCATACCAATAAGATCAGGTGAATCGAAATGACAGTGAAAATTTCTCAACTGCCGCAATTGCAGCAATTCTTCCGAGAAGCCTCTGGGCTGGACAACAATGCAGGCGATCCGCGCCACAAGCAGATAGTCTTTCGGTTGCTGCAGGAAGTCGCCAGAGTGATCGAAGATCTGCAGATCAGCGACGATGAATTCTGGGGTGCCGTGGACTACGTCAACCGCCTGGGCGCCAAAAACGAAGCAGGTTTGCTGGTCGCCGGGCTCGGCATCGAACACTTCCTTGATCTGCTGGCCGATGCCAAGGACGCCGAAGCGGGTCGTACCGGTGGCACCCCACGGACAATTGAAGGCCCGTTGTACGTCGCCGGCGCTCCGCTGTGCGAGTACCAAACTCGAATGGATGATGGAACCGAGGATGGCACAGCAACGGTGATGTTTCTGGAAGGGCGTGTAACCGACCTGAACGGCCAGCCGATCGCTGGGGCCACCGTGGATTTGTGGCAAGCCAACACCCAGGGCAACTACTCCTACTTCGACAAGAGCCAGTCTGAATTCAACTTGCGTCGCCGGATTCTCACCGACGCCAATGGGTGCTACCGGGCTCGCAGCATCGTGCCTTCGGGCTACGGTTGCGATCCAGCCGGCCCGACTCAGGAATGCCTCGATCACTTGGGCCGCCACGGTCAGCGACCCGCGCATATCCACTTTTTCATTTCTGCCCCTGGGCATGAACATCTGACCACCCAGATCAATCTGTCGAATGACAAGTACCTGTGGGACGACTTCGCCTACGCGACTCGTGACGGGCTGATTGGTGAAGTTCGCTTTGTGGAAGACGAGGAACGAGCCGCCGCCATGGGTGTGGCAGGGCGCTTTGCCGAGATGACTTTCAATTTCAGCCTGCGTCCGGCCGCCAGCGAACAAGCAACCCATCGCAGCCAACGCCCGCGTGCGTTGCAGTCTGCCTGACAAACCGACGTTTTCTCGGCTTTGACGAACCACACCAAGGAGACAACGATGTCCCGGACCGATGCACAATCGATGAACATCCGTGCCGCAGTACTACGCACCTCGGGAGCCCCATTGCAAATTGAGGATGTCCTTCTCGAGGCTCCTCGTCCAACCGAAGTGCGCGTGCGTGTGGTCGCTACAGGTGTTTGCCACACTGACATGGTGGTGCGTGATCAGCTGTTTCCCACTCCTCTGCCCATCATCCTCGGTCATGAAGGTGCCGGTGTCGTCGATGCAGTCGGTTCTGCCGTGACGACCGTGCAACCAGGCGATCACGTGGTCATGACGTACATGTCATGCGGTCTTTGCCTGCCTTGCGAAACAGGTCACCCGGCACATTGTACGCACATGCACCCGCTGAACTTTGGTGGCGGCCGCCTCGATGGCAGTACCTCCGCTTGCTCATGTGGCAACGACCACGCCATCCACGACCATTTCTTTGGCCAATCCTCATTTTCCACTTACACGATCGCCAATGAGCGCAACGTCGTCAAAGTCCCAAAGCAGGCACCATTGGAACTCTTGGGGCCGCTGGGTTGTGGCATTCAGACGGGCGCAGGATCAGTTCTCAACGCTCTCAAGGTTGAGGCAGGATCGAGCTTCGCCGCCTTTGGTGCAGGTGCGGTCGGACTGGCAGCGGTAATGGCGGCGAAGGTCGCTGGCGCTACGACCATCATTGCTGTGGACGTCACTCCGAGTCGCCTGGAACTGGCTCTCGAACTGGGAGCGACCCATGTCATCAATAGTCGCGAAGAGGATCCGGTTCAACGCATTCAGGCCATCACCCAGGGCGGTGTCAATTACAGCCTTGAATGCTCCGGTCGCTCCGAGGTATTGCGCCAGGCGATCGACTCAGTCACCACGCTCGGCACCTGTGGCATCGTCGGCGCTACCAAAGTGGGTACCGAGGTTGCCTTCAATATCAACGACGTGATGATTCCCGGCAAACGGATCATGGGCATCGTGCAAGGCGATGTCGTTGCCAATGCCTTTATTCCGAAGCTGGTTGATCTCTTCCTGCAGGGCCGATTTCCCTTCGACAAGCTATGCAAGTTTTATGAGTTCGATGAGGTGAACCAGGCGATGGCCGATAGCGAGCGCGGTGTCACCATCAAACCGATTCTTCGCATGCCAGTCCCTGCTTCGGTCTAACTTTTTCGATTTCCCAAGGAACCAGCAATGACCGTTCAAATCGTAATAGACAATCAAAAGCTCGACGCCTCCAATGGCAAGACTTTCCAGCGTATCGACCCGCTCAGTGCCGCGACCGTGAGCGTAGGTGCAGCCTGCAGCGTCGAGGACGCCATCCGTGCTGCCGAGTCTTCCCAACGCGCCTTCCGGACATGGTCAAAAACCGGCCCAACCGAACGTCGTCGCATACTGCTCGCGGCAGCCGATGCCCTGGAATCGAAAATGGCGCAGTTCTGCTCGGTCATGGCCGAAGAGATTGGCGCTTCGCAACTCTGGGCACAATTCAACGTGGGTGCATCGGCCAACCTGCTGCGTGAAGCCGCGGCCCTGACCACACAAATCAAAGGCGAAACCATACCTACCGACAAGCCCGGTGCACTGTCGATGACGTTGCGCCAACCGGTGGGCGCGGTACTGAGCATCGTGCCTTGGAACGGGCCGGTCATTCTCGGCGCACGGGCTATCGCCTACCCACTGGCGTGTGGCAATACAGTGATCTTCAAGGGTTCTGAAAGCAGCCCACGTACGCATGCGTTGCTGGCCGAAGCCTTTTACGATGCCGGTTTGCCGGCCGGGGTATTGAACTTTCTGATCAGCGCGCCAGAGGACGCGTCTGCTGTGACGGAAGCACTGGTAGCTCATGACGTTGTACGTCGAGTGAATTTCACCGGCTCGACCAAGGTTGGCCGCATGATTGCTCAGACTTGCGCCAGTCATCTCAAACGATGCCTCCTGGAGCTGGGTGGTAAAGCACCTTTTATTGTTCTGGATGATGCGGATATCGACGGAGCAGTCAACGCGGCCGTTTTCGGAGCGTTCCTTTATCAGGGTCAAATCTGCATGTCGACCGAGCGTTTCGTGGTCGATGAAGCGGTTGCCGACCAATTCGTTTCTCGTTTTGCGGAACGCGTGAGATCGCTGGAAACGGGCGTTCCATCGACGTCGCCAAGTTGCGTGATTGGTCCGATGATCGGCCAGGGCTCGGTACAACGGATCAATCATTTACTCGATGACGCCATCGGCAAGGGCGCTGACATCGTGGCTGGTGGCCTGGCGGAAAATGCTTTGATGGGCCCGACACTGGTCGATCGGGTTACCCGTGAGATGTTGATTTACGACGAAGAGACCTTTGGACCCGTTACAACGATCGTACGGGTGAAGGGGGCCGAGCAAGCTCTGGAGGTCGCCAACGACACCGCGTACGGTCTTTCCTCTTCAATCTTCAGTCGCGATGTCACACGGGCATTGGAATTGGCGGGCCGACTGGATGCAGGCTGCGTACACATCAATGGCGCCACCGTACAAAACGAACCGCAGGCCCCTTACGGCGGAATGAAGAAAAGCGGCTACGGACGCTTCGATGGCAGCGCGGTCATCGAGGAGTTTACCGAGGTCAAGTGGGTCACGGTTGAACCCTCCAACCAGCCTTATCCCTTCTAAATGTGAAACCGGCGCGTAATGCGCCGGTTTTTTTCGCCACTGCGATGCCAAGCAATAGCAAGCCTGCAGGGCTTACAAAGCTCTACTGCTTTTGCGGGTCAAACTGCTTGTCCCTGATAAACAGCGCCGGAATCACGCCACAGATGAAGTAGGCCGCGCCCATCACCAGGAAGCCCACGCCGATCGAACCATGGGAGGCGAGGAACCCGATTGCGGCCGGCGCAATCGCTGCGCCCAGGCGCCCGATATTGTAGGCACCGCCGACGGCGGACCCACGAAACTTGGCCTCGAAGCTTTCGGTCATGTACGTGGCATTTACACCGTATGGAATGCCGTACAAAAAGCCGAACACCACCAGCATCCACAAGATGTTTTCCGGGCTTTGGAAAAGCACGATCACGGGGAGGAAGATCGCAGTCCCCAGGGCGCCAAAGGCGAATACGGTACGACGTCCGATACGATCAGCGGCCAGGCCAGCGAGAACCTTGCCCAGGATCATGGCGGTGTAGGTGCCGACCATGTAGCCGGTCATGGATTTGAGATTCAGGCCCAGTTCGCTTTCCAGGTACGTCGGCATCCAGTTGTTCACACCGTAGTAACCGAACTGCAAAAAGCCGGCAGTCATAGCCCAGAAGAGGAACATGCGACGAGCCTGAGGGTCACTGAAAATCAGTTTGTACATACCCTCACGCTTTTCTGAAGCCCGGCTGTGGATACCAGCAATTTTCTGCCGGGCACGCTCAGCCTGAGCGTTGATCCAGGCTTGTGGCTCCGGCACGAAATGCTGCATCACCACGGCCAGGATCACCGGGATAATCGCGACGTAGAACAGCCAGCGCCAGCCATGGCTCGGCAGTATCCAGCCCGCCAGCAGCGTCGCGACGATATAGCCCACGGACCAGCCTGCCTGCAGGGTACCGAGTACTGTCGTGCGGTAGCGGGTGGGCACGTATTCCGACATCAGGGTGTTGCACGCCACATACAGTGCGCCGATCCCCAACGAGGCTATGAATCGGGTGATCGCGAATTGCCAATAACTATGCGTAAGGCCCAGTACCGCCGTGCCTACGGAAAACAGCGTGATACTCCAGACCACCGTTTTCACCCGACCGAAACGATCGCAGGCCCAGCCACCGTAGATGCCACCGATGGCCATCCCGGCCAAGGTGAAACTTCCCAGACTGCCGGCCTCAACGTTGCTCAGGCCGAACTCGGCCTTCAGGCTGCCGAGGCTGTAGGAAAGCAGCATCAGATCGGCACCGTCGATCAGCAATCCAAGAAAACAGAAGATGAAGACCAGCACCCAGGTACTGGTTTTGGCGTGCGTAGTCACGCTCGCCTGAGCTGCAGCGTCCATGGTGTTACCTTTTTGTATTTATTGGAGGAGGGCACTTGAACCGGAAATTGAAAGCCCGTGACCTCAGCTTTGAGCGTCGCGAATCATGTTGCGCGCGATAACGATTTGCTGGATCTGGGTCGTGCCTTCGTAAATGCGAAACAGACGAACATCCCGATAGAAGCGCTCGATGGCGTATTCACTCACATAGCCGGCGCCACCATGAATCTGCACGCAGCGGTCGGCGACCCGCCCACACATTTCCGTGGAGAACATCTTGGCGCAGGAGGCTTCAGTGCTGACGTTACGTCCATCGTCACGCTTGCGTGCCGCATCCAGCACCATGCAACGACTCGCATAGATTTCAGCCTTGCTGTCAGCGAGCATGGCCTGGATCAGTTGAAACTCGGCGATCGGTTTGCCGAACTGTTTGCGCTCCATTGCGTAGCGCAAGGCGTCGTCGAGCATTCGCTCAGCAGCACCAATACTCAGGGCTGCAATATGCAGGCGCCCCTTGTCGAGCACTTTCATGGCTGTCTTGAAGCCTACGCCTTCGACACCTCCAATGAGTTGGCTGGCGGGGACACGTGCATTTTCGAATATGACGTCGCAGGTGTGTGCCCCCTTGTGACCCATTTTGTGGTCAGGCTTGCCTAGGGAAACACCGGGTGTGCCGCGCTCGACAATAAACGCGCTGATGCCGGCGGCGCCTTTGATCTCAGGATTGGTTCGAGCCATCACCGTATAGATTCCGGCGTGCGGGGCATTGGTGATGAAGCGCTTGGTACCATTGAGAATGTAGCTGTCGCCTTCACGCACCGCGGTGGTTTTGAGTGAAGCGGCGTCCGAGCCCGCATCTGGCTCAGTCAGGCAGAAGGAGCTGAGCAGCTCACCGCTGGCCAGTTTTGGCAGGTAGTGATGCTTCTGCTCGTCAGTGCCATCCAGGAGGATACCGATTGAGCCGATACCGTTATTGGTTCCGATGTAGGAGCGAAACGCCGGCGAAGTGCGACCCAGTTCGAAGGCAATATTGACCTCTTCCTCCATCGTGACACCCAAGCCACCAAACTCTTCCGGAAGCGTCAGGCCAAACAGGCCCATTTCCCGCATCTGCTCGACGATGTCCTGGGGGATTGCGTCGGTGTCAGCTACCTCATTTTCCCGGGGAATCAGCACTTCGCTGACGAACTGACGAAGGGAATCCAACAGAATCTGCAGGGTTTCGGTATCACGGATCATGTGCGCTCCTGAGGCTCGCAAGCGAGCCGTTTTGTTAGAGCGCCGTTACTCCGTTGCGTCAGCGAGCAGCGGCGCCAATGTTATTGACCATGTTGATCAGGCGAGGCCCGATATCGTCCATGAGCTGTTCACGGGGAAGCTGAAAGCTCGGTCCACCGCAGTTGAAGGTCAGTAACCCGTACTGCGGGTGCAGCAATGGCACTGCGACGGAGTTGACGTCGCGGTGCCACTCACCGATCGACAGGCAGAAGCCGTAGTCGGCGAAATCCCTGAACGCTTTGTCCAGCCCCTTACGAATGGCTGGCCACTGCTCCGATTCGCGCTGGCGAATGTGATCGAGCAGAAATTCCCGCTCGGTTTCCGGCATTGCAGCAAGGCAGGCGCGACCCACCGAACTCTGTGCCAGGGGCAAATAACTGCCGATCTGACGACGCATGGTCATGTTGCCCTGGCCCTGGACTACATCCATGTACACCATCTGCAGTCGATCGCGGGCGGCCATGGCGACGGCGGCCTGAGCGTGATTGGCCAACTCTTCCATCAAGGGATGAGCCACCGTGCGGATCGCCAGATTCGACAACATGGCGTAGCCGAAACCCAATACACCCACGTCCAACTGATACTTGCCTGAATGCACTTCACGTTTGAGGCAGCCCAACCGCATCAACGTATTGGTCAGACGCGTCACGGTCGGTTTGGGCAGCCCGGTCATTCGCGCCAGGTCCTGATTGCCGAGTACGTTTTCGCGTGGGGTGAAACACCTCATCAATTCAAGCCCGCGAGCTAACGCCGTTACGAACTGGCCACTGTTTTCGTCTTCGCTCAGCGCGCTGGCGGGATCGAGCATGCCCATTTTCAACAAGCCGATTTCATCTGTTCCTTTCGACTGGCCCACGGCCTGGTGATCTGCCTTGTTGCGACCCATGGTAGAACCTCGCTTTCAAGAAATGCAAGAAAATAAAATACAGTTTCGCTAGACGAAATTATATTTGCTGCCTTTAAAAAAACCAATCTATTTTATTTTTAAGGCGTAAACACCTGTAAACAAAGGACTAAAACAGATTTATTGGTTTTCCTGTTTACAGCGATTTAGAAGCGTATCTATGATTGATCGTAATTACGGTATTCAGTTTCGTATAGCGAAATACAAATAAGAGGTAGCTATGGACTCCCGACTCAACGCTGTAGTGGATCTGCACATTCGCGATGATGCCGTCGCTGTCGTACAGATCCAGCGGCCCGAGGCCAGGAACGCGCTCAACAGCGCAGTGCGCGAACAGCTGGCAGCAATCTTTCGCTCATTGACCAGCAATGAGCAGGTGCGCGCGATCGTCCTCACCGGTGGTGAACTGTGCTTTGTCGCCGGGGCCGACATCCGCGAGTTCGCCGAGGCCAGCCCTATCGAGATGTATCGCCGTCACACGGAGTACTTGTGGGAGGCCATCGCTCGTTGCCCTAAACCTGTGATCGCAGCGGTGAATGGTTTCGCCCTGGGAGGCGGCTGCGAATTGGCGATGCACTGCGACATCATCGTTGCCGGACAATCGGCGCGTTTCGGTCAACCGGAGGTCAAGCTTGGCCTCATGCCGGGAGCGGGTGGCACTCAGCGCCTGATTCGTGCCGTCGGCAAATTCCAGGCGATGCGTATCGCGCTGACGGGCTGTTTGGTCCCAGCCCCCGAAGCGCTTGCCATAGGCATGGTCAGCGAAGTGGTGAGTGACGAACGCACAGTACCGCGAGCACTTGAACTGGCTGCTGAAATAGCCGCCTTGCCGCCGCTGGCTGTCGCACAGATCAAGGAGGTGATGTTGCTGGGTGCTGACTTGCCCCTGGACAGCGCGCTGGCGTTAGAGCGCAAGGCGTTTCAGTTGCTGTTCGATTCCAGGGATCAGAAAGAGGGTGCCAGTGCCTTCCTTGAAAAACGTAAAGCCACCTTCTCGGGAGAGTGATTCATGACACGCGAGATCAACCATATGGCGGTTGTCGGGGCTGGCATCATGGGCACCGGCATTGCCCAGATTGCAGCCCAGGCTGGTATTGAGGTCCTGCTGTTTGATAAACGCGAAGGCGCTGCCCAGTCGGCTCGCGATAACCTGGAACAGACCCTGGAAAAACTGGTGGGCAAGGGCAAGGTCCTCGCCGCGGATGCACAGGCCGCACTCGACCGCCTGCGTGTAGCGACCGATATGACCGAGCTAAAGGATGTCGACCTGGTCGTCGAAGCGATTATCGAGCGCCTTGATGCCAAGCAAGCCTTGCTCGCACAACTTGAAGCAGTCGTCGGTGACGATTGCATTCTGGCAACCAATACCTCATCGCTGTCCGTGACCAGCATCGCGCGGGAATGTCGGCGCCCTGAGCGTGTCGCCGGGTTTCATTTCTTTAACCCGGTGCCACTTATGAAAGTCGTTGAGGTCATCGACGGGCTGGCCAGTGATCCGCAAGTAGGTGATCGCCTGCAGGCGTTGGCATCGCGCATGGGCCATCGTGGAATTCGGGCCAAGGACACACCTGGTTTCATCATCAACCACGCGGGACGAGCCTACAGCACCGAGGCGTTGCAAATCCTCAAGGAGGGCGTGACTGAGCCCGCCGAAATCGACCGAATCCTGCGTGAAGGACTGGGTTTTCGCATGGGGCCGTTGGAGTTGTTCGACCTTACGGCCCTGGATGTCTCGCATCCGGTGATCGAGTCTATCTACAACCAGTTTTACCAGGAGCCTCGATATCGCCCGGCAGCGCTGACGCGTCAGATGCTTGAGGCTGGTTATGTCGGTCGCAAGGTTGGGCGTGGTTTTTACCGATACGCCAACGGGCAAATGGTTGATGCCCCCCCGGCGCAGTCAGTGCCAGTCGTGGAGACTCTACCGCCGGTGTGGTTGGGTACCGAGAACGAGGTCGATCGTGCCAATCTGACTGCTTTGCTTGAGAAGTTAGGCGCGGAGGTAGAGCAGGGCGCCACACCGTCCAGCAAAGCACTCTGCTTGCTGGCGCCCTACGGTTTGGACGCGACCGGTGCCGTGGAACACTTTGACACTGACCCGACCCGCACGGTGTGCATCGACCCGTTGCTAGACAGCGCTCGCTACCGCACGTTGATGTTGAACCCTGCAACCCAAGTCGACATGCGCAATGCCGCGCATGCATTGCTCGCTCGCGATGGCGTAGGCGTGAGCGTGATCAACGACAGTGTCGGCTTCGTCGCCCAACGTGTACTGGCAATGATCGTCAACCTGGCAGGCGATATCGTCCAACAGCGCATCGCCAGCGTCAAAGACCTGGATGAAGGTGTTCGCCGGGGGCTGGGCTATCCGCAGGGACCGTTGGCATGGGGCGACAGTGTCGGCAGCAAGCGCTTGCTGACCATCCTGCAGCGCATGACCGAATTAACCGGGGATCCTCGTTACCGGCCGGGCCCTTGGCTACGCCGACGCGCGACCCTCGGCCTGTCGCTGTGCCACACAGAATCGACACTTACCTGACCTTTTAACGCCTAGGATACTTCCATGCTCGACGCCTATATCTTCGCTGGGTTGCGCACCCCTTTCGGTCGTCACGGTGGAGCACTAGCACCCGTGCGACCCGATGATCTTGCTGCTCACGTGATTCGAGAATTGCTTGCGCGATATGCCATTCCTGGTGACGCCATCGAGGACGTTATCCTCGGCAATACCAATCAGGCGGGAGAGGACAGTCGCAATATCGCCCGCCATGCAGCGCTGCTCGCCGGCTTACCGGTGACGGTACCAGGTCAGACGGTCAATCGGTTGTGTGCCAGTGGTCTGGCCGCCGTAATCGACGCGGCTCGTGCGGTGACCTGCAAGGAAGGTGAACTGTTTATCGCTGGCGGGGTGGAAAGCATGTCCCGCGCCCCGTTTGTCATGGCCAAGGCTGAAGCGGCATACAGCCGTGAGTTGACGGTGTTCGACAGCACCATTGGTGCACGCTTTCCCAACCCGAAAATCATCTCCGAGTTTGGCAATGACAGCATGCCCGAAACGGGCGACAACGTTGCCCATGAGTACGGTATTGACCGAACACAGGCCGATAGTTTTGCCGCAGCCTCGCAGGCGCGTTACGAAGCAGCGCGCAAGTCAGGCTTCTTCGATGACGAACTTCTGGCGGTGAGTGTACCCACTGGCCGGAAGACTCCACCCAGCCTGATCGAACAGGATGAACACCCGCGCCCGCAATCGGATCTCGCGGCCCTGGCTCGTTTGCAGCCTTTGCGCGAAGGTGGTGTGGTGACAGCAGGCAACGCTTCCGGGGTGAATGATGGCGCCGCCGCACTGCTGATTGGCTCTTCTGCCGCTGGCGAACGCCATGGGCTGGTACCCATGGTACGAATCCTGTCTGCAGCCGCGGTGGGTGTGGCGCCTCGCATCATGGGTGTGGGGCCCGTCGAGGCTATCCATAAGGCTTTGGCGCGAGCCGGACTGAGTCTGGCGGACATGGACATCATCGAAATCAACGAGGCGTTCGCCAGCCAGGTTCTGGGCTGTCTCAAGGGGCTTGGCCTTGCTTTGGACGATCCTCGCGTGAATCCCAATGGCGGTGCCATCGCCGTCGGGCATCCGTTGGGCGCTTCTGGCGCGCGATTGGCGTTGAGCACCGCACGAGCATTGCAACTAAGTGGCAAACGCTACGCAGTGGTCAGTTTGTGTATTGGCGTTGGCCAAGGGCTGGCGATGGTTATTGAGCGCGTTTGAGTGCGCGCAAACAAAGGTGGTATGAAATGGGTGCTTTGACTGGATACCGCGTACTCGATTTAAGCCGTGTGCTGGCCGGTCCCTGGTGTGGTCAGACCCTGGCCGACCTGGGAGCCGAAGTCATCAAGGTTGAACGACCGGGTGCGGGTGACGACACCCGTGGCTGGGGGCCACCATGGATGAAGGGCCAGAACGATGAGGCTACAAACGAAGCCTCCTATTACCAATCGACCAACCGTGGCAAGTTGTCGGTGGCGCTGAACTTGGCGAGCGCCGAAGGTCAGGAACTGGTGCGTGCGCTGGCTACTTCCTGCGATGTGTTGATCGAAAACTATAAAGCCGGCTCGTTGGCCAAATACGGGCTGGATTATGCCTCTTTGTCCCAGCTCAATCCGCGCCTGGTGTACTGCTCGGTGACCGGCTTCGGACAGACCGGGCCTCGGGCTGCGGAGCCTGGTTATGATTTCATCATCCAGGGGATCGGCGGGCTGATGAGCATCACCGGGGAGCGTGATGACCTACCCGGTGGCGGGCCGCAGAAAGTTGGCGTGGCGTTCTCTGACCTGATGACAGGGCTTTACTCGACGGTCGCTATTCAGGCTGCATTGCTCAGTCGCGGGAAGACCGGCGTCGGTCAGCACATCGATATGGCGCTGCTCGACGTTCAGGTCGCCACGCTGTGCAACCAGAGCCAGAACTACTTGGCATCCGGTAAATCACCAGGCCGTTACGGTAATGCCCACGCCAACATCGTGCCGTATCAGGTATTCCGCGCCAGTGATCAGGATTTCGTTATTGCCTGCGGTAACGACTCCCAGTTCGTTGCATTGTGCGAGGCTATCGGTCTGGCGGACCTTCCTTCAGAGCCTCGCTTTGCGCGCAATGCGGACAGAGTGACGAATCGGGAGGCGCTCATCGAGATGCTTGCGCAGCATTTTCTCGGCGCCACCGCCGATGAATGGGTGCGACGAATTCACCCGCAAGGCGTACCGATAGGTGTGATCAACAGTATTGCCCAGGCGCTGGATGAGCCGCAGGTGAAGGCGCGCAATATGCTGGTGAACATCCCCCATCCGCTAAAGGCGGATTTTGTTACGGTGGGCAGCCCCATCAAGTTGTCCGGCACGCCGGTGGAGTATCTGCGCCCGGCACCGATGCTGGGTGAGCATACCGATGAAGTCCTCAAGCGTCAGTTGGGACTGGACGATGAGCGCCTGGCCGAGTTGAAGGCGCGCGGTGTCATCGAGCAACTGGGTGAACGCTGATATGCATAACCTCGCACGCCACCTGAGCTGCCGGGGCAATTTTTACCATTGGAGCCTGTCATGAAAGTCCTCGTAGCCATCAAGCGCGTGGTCGACTACAACGTGAAAGTTCGCGTCAAGGCGGACAATTCCGGCGTCGATCTTGCCAACGTCAAGATGTCGATGAACCCGTTCTGCGAGATCGCCGTGGAAGAAGCCGTACGCCTGAAAGAAAAGGGTGTTGCGACTGAAATCGTCGTCGTCTCCGTGGGCCCGTCCACCGCTCAAGAGCAATTGCGCACCGCGCTGGCTCTGGGTGCCGATCGCGCCATCCTCGTCGAGTCCGCCGAAGACCTGACTTCCCTGGCCGTTGCCAAGCTGCTCAAGGCTGTTGTCGACAAGGAGCAGCCTCAGCTGGTGATCCTTGGCAAACAAGCCATCGACAGCGACAACAACCAGACCGGCCAGATGCTCGCTGCATTGAGCGGTTACGGTCAGGGCACGTTCGCCTCCAAAGTTGAAATCAGCGGCGACAGCGTAGCGGTCACCCGTGAAATCGACGGCGGCGCACAGACAGTTTCCCTGAAACTGCCAGCCATCGTCACCACCGACCTGCGTTTGAACGAGCCGCGCTACGCGTCTCTGCCAAACATCATGAAAGCCAAGAAGAAGCCTCTCGAGACGCTGACTCCGGACGCTTTGGGCGTTTCCACCGCCTCCACCAACAAGACCGTGAAAGTCGAAGCGCCTGCTGCACGCAGCGCGGGTATCAAGGTCAAGTCGGTGGCTGAACTGGTCGAGAAACTGAAAAACGAAGCGAAGGTAATCTGACAATGACTATCTTGGTAATCGCTGAACACGACAACAAAGTGCTGGCCCCGGCCACGCTGAACACCCTGGCTGCCGCTGCCAAAATCGGCGGCGACATCCACGTGCTGGTTGCAGGCCAGGGCGCTGGCGCCGTGGCAGAAGCCGCTGCGCAAGTCGCTGGCGTGAGCAAAGTATTGGTAGCTGAAAACGCTGCCTACGCGCATCAGCTGCCGGAAAACGTCGCTCCTTTGGTGGCTGAATTGGGCAAGGGCTACAGCCACATCCTGGCTGCCGCCACTTCCAACGGCAAAAACATCCTGCCGCGCGTTGCCGCTGCACTGGACGTTGACCAGATCTCCGAGATCATCTCGGTGGAAAGCGCTGACACTTTCAAGCGCCCGATCTACGCCGGTAACGCCATTGCTACCGTTCAGTCGAACGCTGCAGTCAAGGTGATCACCGTGCGTGCTACCGGTTTCGACCCGGTGGCCGCTGAAGGCGGTTCGGCTTCGGTTGAATCGGTTGCTGCTGCTCACGACGCTGCGATCTCCAGCTTCCTTGGCGAAGAACTGGCCAAGTCCGATCGTCCGGAACTGACCGCTGCCAAGATCGTCGTTTCCGGCGGTCGCGGCATGCAGAACGGCGACAACTTCAAACACCTGTACGCCCTGGCCGACAAGCTGGGCGCTGCCGTGGGTGCTTCGCGCGCCGCGGTCGACGCAGGTTTCGTACCCAACGACATGCAGGTCGGTCAGACCGGCAAGATCGTTGCGTCGCAGCTGTACATCGCGGTTGGTATCTCCGGCGCGATCCAGCACCTGGCCGGCATGAAAGACTCCAAAGTGATCGTTGCGATCAACAAGGACGAAGAAGCGCCGATCTTCCAGGTGGCCGATTACGGCCTGGTGGCGGACTTGTTCGAAGTCGTCCCGGCGCTGCAGCAGGCTTTGTAAGGATCCATCGGCAGGCGCGCAAAGAGCTCGCCTGCCGCAGGCTCAGTCGTAAGATCCTTTGCCGGGCATTTTGATGCCATGCACGTTCACTTTGCGGTATAGCGTTGCCCGGGAGATCCCCAGCTCGCGCGCGGCCAACAGGGGTTTCCAGCGGTTACGCACAAGCGTGTCGATCAACGCCTGGCGTTCCGGGCTGCCGCTGACGGTCTCCAGGCCTTTTACAGGCGCACTCGCGCTGAGCGTCACTGGCAGATCATCCACTCCGATCACCGAGCTTTTACACACGGCGCACGCGTAACGCAGCACGTGATGCAGTTGTCGCATGTTGCCCGGCCAGCTGTAATTCAAAAGCATTTCCAGCGCTGATTCGCTCAGTTCCACACGCTCGCCCGAGCGCTCGCATTCGTCGTCCAGCAGTATGTTGATCAACGCCAGTTTGTCTTTGCGTTCGCGCAGCGGCGGTATATCGAAGCGTGCGCCGCTCAGGCGAAAAAACAAGTCTTCACGAAAGCTGCCGGCTTCAACCAGCGTTGCAATATCGCGGTGACTGGCACACACCACCTGAATATCGATGGCCTGGGTGCGGGCGCCACCCAGCGGAGCCACCTCACCTTCGCTGAGTACTCGTAATAGGCGGGTTTGCAAGGCCAAGGGCATGTCGCCGATTTCATCGAGAAACAACGTGCCGCCATCAGCCTGCTGCAACAGACCCCGCATGCCTTTGGTTGAAGCGCCGGTAAAAGCGCCAGCGGCATAACCGAACAATTCACTCTCTATCAGGCTCTCGGGTATCGCCGCGCAGTTCACTGCGACAAAGGGCTTGTCTCGACGTTTGCTGGCGGCATGCAGTTGCAGGGCAAAAAACTCTTTGCCCGCACCGGTCTCACCATGGATCAGTACGGGCAAACCGCGATCCTTGACCCGTACCGCCAACTCCATCGCCTGCGCAACCTTGGGGTCCAGCGCTGATGCCGGGTTGCTGGCCAGTGGCGAGCTGATGGGGCGGCGGGGCGCCTTGAGGCGCACGTGCAACCCCATCGACAGCAGAAAGTGGATGCTGTCATCCCCAGCGGCGGGCAGCTTTGCTGAGGCGAAGGCTTCGTCAATATGGGCGGGGATTCGGCCGCAACGCTGTAACAGCAGGCGCCGCGCTGCGGGGTTAAGCGCTTCTATGCGGCCATCCCGGTCCCATGCGAACAGGCATTGCGGTTGGCTGTCGACGTAACCCGGCAGGGGGTGCGCCCGTAATACCCATAGATCTTGGGTGCTGTACATGAAGTACGCATTTTCGAGTTCGGTAGCGCTTTGAATGACCATTTGCCGAATCAAATGCTGACTACGCCGGTCATCTGGGGCACGTACTGAAGAAACGTCCAATACCGCCAGGATCTCGCCGCTGGGTGAAAATATCGGCGCCGCGGAGCAGGTATTGCCAATGAATGCCGCACGGAAATGATCGAGTTTGTGCACGGTGACCGGCAATTTGTCGATTAACACCGCGCTGACAGCTGTCGTGCCTTCTTCTTTCTCCGACCAGCATGTGCCGACGTCCATTCCGGAGCGGCGGTACTCGCCGCGCAGGGCCGAGTCGATCCGGTAGTCGACGGTACAACCGAGCGTATCAGTGAGCATCACGCAGTAGTCGGCGTCGCGAACGCGGCTGTGCAGCCGTGACATTTCATCACCTGCCAGGTGCAGGAAATCGTCAACACGCTGGCGGTGCTCATTGATCTGGTGAGCCTCCAGCACCCTAGGCCCCTGTAAGGACCCCGGGTCGAGCTTGTAATACTGTACCGAGCGACGCCAGGAATCGAGGATGGCGTTGGGCACCGGCAGAGTCGGGGCATTCTGGGCAGTGCGCAGTACGCGACTCACGTGTTCCACATGAGTCTTCGAAAAACCAGAGGACATGGTACCTCCGAAGGTTAGATCTTATTTTTCTGTTGATGGCCATTAAAGGCGGCTTGGCCAATCCCTTCAAGCTGAATTCGTCAGCCGGTGCCGGTGAGACATAACCGCTCAGCATTCGCAGCGTCCCGCGGGAGACGCGAGCGGTTATGTCTTGCGGTGGCGGGCGTGGTGGTTGTGAACAATCATGCGTTTAGCGCTCTATTCCGGGCGTTGTGGCCGAGTATCAAAATGTTGGCACCCGACTTGCTCTGTCAGTCTCAGCAGGCCGCATAGAACGGTCGCATCTCAACAACAATAAAGACAGAGGCAGTACATGAGCGAATTCAACGCTGTGAATTTCTCCCTGAACGGCAAGGTTGCCCTGGTAACAGGCGCTGGCCGTGGCATTGGCCAGGGTATTGCGCTGAGCCTGGCCCAGGCGGGCGCAGACCTGGTGTTGGCCGATTACGACTTGGGGATCGCGCAAGAGGCTGCCGCCTTGGTCCAGGCCCTGGGTCGTCGGGCTGTGGCCCTGCAAGTTGACGTCAGCAAACCCGAGAGTGTCGCCAGCTTGATTGAGCAGGTCAGGGCGCAATTTGGCCGCTTGGATGTGGCGGTCAACAACGCAGGCGTGGTCAGCCTCGGTCGGGTCGATGAGTTGGCCGTCAGCGAGTGGGACCGCATCATGAACATCAACGCCCGTGGCGTATTCCTCTGCTGCCAGGCCGAACTCAAACTGATGCGCGAGCATAACTTCGGCCGCATCATCAACCTGGCCTCGATTGCCGGCAAAGTCGGTTTCCCGGACCTCTCCCACTACAGCGCCTCCAAGTTCGCCGTGATCGGTTTCACCAACGCCTTTGCCAAGGAAGTTGCCCGCGAAGGCATCACGGTTAACGCCCTTTGCCCAGGTGTTGTGGGCACCGGCATGTGGCGAGGTGATGAAGGGCTTTCCGCGCGTTGGGCGCAACCCGGCGAAACCGAAGTGCAATCCTGGGAGCGCCATCAGTCCAGCCTGCTGCCTCAAGGGAAAGCGCAAACCGTGGAAGACATGGGCCAATTGGCCGTTTACCTGGCATGCGCGCCTCACGTTACCGGGCAGGCGATCGCTGTTGATGGCGGCTTCTCGCTCTAACTGACCCCGTTCACTTACCAAGTTTATGTCCGCTGAGTCCTAATTCAGGGGAGCGGATAAGTCTTGCCTGCAGCTTTGCTCTTGAGTTGAAGCCTGCAGGCGCACTGATCGAAACAGGAGAACATAATGACAACTACAGTTCTGGCCAAACGTTCCGTTGGCACCGACGTTATCAACTACGACGCCATTGTGATCGGCGCAGGTTTCGGCGGCATTTACATGCTCAAGAAATTACGCGATGAATTGGGCTTGAAGGTGCGCGCCTTCGACAAGGCCGGTGGCATCGGCGGTACCTGGTTCTGGAATCGCTACCCCGGCGCGTTATCCGACAGTGAATCGTTTGTCTATTGCTTCTCCTGGGACCGCGAACTGTGCCAGGAATGGGACATCACCACGCGCTACCTGACCCAGCCGCAGATCTTGTCCTACTTGAACCACGCAGTAGATCGCCACGACTTGCGCCGCGATATCCAGCTTGAAACAGGGATTAGCGCCGCCGTGTTCGACGAGCAGAGCAGCCGCTGGCTGGTCACGGCCGATGACGGTCATCAATACAGTGCCAAATACCTGGTGACGGCGCTGGGCCTGTTGTCGGCAACGAATGTGCCCAAGATCAAAGGCCTCGATCAATTCAAGGGGCACATGTATCACACCGCCAACTGGCCGGCAGATGCTGTGCTGGAAGGCAAACGCGTGGGTGTGATCGGCACGGGTTCGACGGGTTGCCAGGTCATCACCGCGATCGCACCAACCGTCGGCCACCTGACCGTGTTCCAGCGCTCTGCGCAATACACCGTGCCGGTGGGCAACGGTCCGGTCAGTCGCGAATACGCCGAAGACATCAAACGTAACTATGACGCAATCTGGCAAGAGGTGCGTTCCTCGCGCTTGGCGTTCGGCTTCCCCGAAAGCGACATTCCCACCATGAGTGTGGATGCTGCTGAACGCAAAGCCATCTTCCAACGCGCCTGGGAAGGTGGCGGCGGTTTCCGCTACATGTTCCAGACCTTCAACGATATCGCCACCAGTGAAGAGGCCAATATCGAGGCGCAAAACTTCGTTCGCGAGAAAATCGCCGAGATCGTCACCGACCCGCAAACCGCACGCAAGCTCATGCCGCGCGACCTGTACGCCAAGCGCCCGCTTTGCGACAGCGGCTACTACGCCACCTTCAACCGGCCCAATGTGTCGCTGGTCGACGTCAAGGCAAACCCGATTGACGAGATCACTGCCAAGGGCATTCGTACGGCAGATGGCGTCGAGCACGAGCTTGATGTGCTGGTGTTTGCCACCGGTTTTGACGCCGTAGACGGTAACTACAAGCGCATCGACATTCGCGGCCGCGATAACGTCTCGATGAGGGATCACTGGGCTGACGGCCCATCGAGCTACCTGTCGGTGGCCACCACCAAATTCCCGAATATGTTCATGATCCTGGGGCCTAACGGTCCGTTCACCAATCTTCCGCCGACGATTGAAACCGAAGTGGAGTGGGTCTGCGATCTGGTTGGCTTCATGGAGCAGAACGAGTTGGCCTGCGTGGAACCCTCTGCGCAAAGCGAGCAGGAATGGGGCAAGACCTGCCAGGACATCGCCGATCAGACGCTGTTCGCCAAGACCGATTCGTGGATCTTCGGCGCCAATATCCCCGGCAAAAGCAATAAGGTTTATTTCTACATGGGTGGTTTGGGCGCGTTCAGCGAACAACTGGAAGCGGTCAAGAACGATGACTACAGGGGCTTCAAGTTCAAGGCCGTGAGTATTGATCAGGCGCAATTGCGCCGCGCTACGGAGCACCTGAAATGAAGTTGAACAACCCTCAGCTCTTGCGTCATCAAGCCTATATCGACGGTGAGTGGCTCGCCGCTGACAACGAAAGCATTATCACCGTGGTCAATCCATCGACGGGCGTGACCGTCGGCCAGGTGCCGCGCATGGGCAAGGCTGAAACACGCCGTGCCATCGAAGCGGCCGAGCGCGCGCTGCCGGCGTGGCGTGAGCTTTCTGCCAAGGCCCGCGCCAATGCGTTGCGGCGCTGGTACGACTTGATTATCGAAAACCAGCACGATTTGGCTCACATCATGACCCTGGAGCAGGGCAAGCCGCTGCCTGAAGCGCTGGGTGAAATTGTCTTCGGCGCGTCCTATATCGAGTGGTATGCGGAGGAGGCGAAGCGGGTCTACGGCGATATTATTCCGGGCGCAACGGACAAACGCTTGCTGGTCATCAAACAGCCCGTGGGTGTTTGCGCCGCCATTACGCCGTGGAATTTCCCCAGCGCAATGATCACCCGCAAAGCCGGGCCGGCGCTGGCCGCGGGTTGCACCATGGTCATCAAGCCGGCCTCCCAGACGCCGTTCTCGGCATTGGCGCTGGTGTACCTCGCCGAACAGGCGGGCATCCCCAAGGGGGTGCTGTCGGTGGTCACGGGCGCCGCTGCAGAGATTGCCGAAGAGCTGACCGGCAACCCGGTCGTGCGCAAGATTTCCTTCACGGGGTCCACCGAGATCGGGCGCCAGATCATGGAAAAATGTGCCCACGACATCAAGAAAGTCTCCCTGGAGCTTGGCGGCAACGCGCCCTTTATCGTGTTCGAAGATGCCGATCTGGATGCTGCCGTTGAGGGCGCACTCGCTTCGAAGTTTCGCAATGCCGGGCAGACCTGCGTCTGCGCCAATCGCCTGTATGTGCATGACAACGTGTACGACGCCTTCGTCGACAAACTCGCATCAGCGGTGGCCGCTCTGAAGATTGGCGATGGTTTCACCGATGGTGTCACGCTCGGCCCACTGATCGATGGCAAGGCCGTCGCCAAGGTGCGCGAGCATATCGAGGATGCCTTGGCCAAAGGGGCCAAGGTGGTCCAGGGCGGCAGTGCGCATGCCCAGGGCGCCAATTTCTTTGAGCCCACCATCCTGGTGGACGTGCCGGACACCGCTCGGGTCGCCAAGGAAGAAACCTTCGGGCCATTGGCGCCGGTCTTCCGCTTCTTCGATGACGCCGAAGTCATCGCTAAAGCCAACGACACCGATTTCGGCCTGGCGGCTTATTTCTACACCGCAAACCTGAGCCGGGTGTTTCGTCTGGGGGAGGCGCTGGAGTACGGGATCGTCGGGGTCAACACCGGGATTATCAGTTCCGAAGCCGCACCGTTTGGTGGGGTGAAGGCATCGGGTGTCGGCCGGGAAGGCTCCAAATACGGGCTGGAGGATTACCTGGAGATCAAATACCTCTGCCTGGCTGGCATTTGATCTGTAGCTGCCCACTCTTCGACTGATTGCTTTCTTGAGTGACCGCTAGGGCGCTGCCTTGCGGTCCAGTCAACGCTGTGTCGTAAACATAAAAACAATAGGGTAAATCGACATGAACATCGCTTGGAAATTGCCGATGGGGCTCGGGCTCCTGTCATGCATCGCCGTGCCTGCCTCTGCCGACGATGCTTCCTCGAAATGGGGAACCGGAGATTGGGGAGGGGTTCGTAGTGAGCTACTGGAGCAGGGCGTTGACGTGATTGTCGGTTACGTCGGCGAAGCTGCCACCAATGTCCACGGAGGCTATAACCATGACCGCACGGCGCGCTACACCGCGCAATGGGCACTGGGCACTCACCTGGACCTGCAAAAGTTGCTTGGCTGGAATGACGCCGAGTTCCAACTGCTGGTAACTGAACGCAATGGCAACAACCTCTCCAACGATCGCGTTTCTGATCCACGCGCGCCGCAACTCAGTTCGGTGCAAGAGGTGTGGGGCAGGGGGCAGACCTGGCGCCTGACCCAGATGTGGTACCGCCAGAAATTTTTCGACAGTGCCCTGGATCTCAAGTTTGGCCGCGTGGGCGTCAACGAAGACTTCGCCAGTTTCCCATGCGACTTCCAGAGCCTGTCTTTTTGCAGTGCACCCATCGGCAACGTCGCCGGTGATGTCTGGTACAGCGGGCCTGTGAGCCAGTGGGGCGGGCGGGTGCGCTACAACCTCGATGAACACTGGGCGGTGCAGGTCGGGGTGTATGAGCAGAACCCGTCGAACCTCAGCACCGGCAATGGCTTCAAGCTCAGCGGCAGTGGCACCAAAGGCGCGTTGGTGCCGGTGGAGGTTATCTGGAAGCCATCAGTCGGCAAAGAAGCCTTACCCGGTGAATACCGCCTGGGTTACTACCACAGTAGTGCCAGCGCCAACGATCTATTCGACGACGTCAACGGTAACCCGCAGGTGTTGACTGGCCAGGCGCCAAAGTCGCGCAGCAGCAAACACGGCGCATGGATCATTGGCCAACAGCAGGTCACTACCCATAACGGCGATGCCTCACGCGGCCTAAGCGTATTTGCCAGCCTGACCGTGCATGACAAGGCCACCAGCGGTATCGAGAGTTTTCAGAACATCGGTGCGGTCTACAAAGGCCCGTTTGATGGGAGGCCCAAAGATGACCTCGGCGTGGGCGTCGCACGCCTGAAGGTTAACGATAACGTCACCAAGCGCCAGCACCTGATCAATGACAGCACGGGCATCAGTGACTATGACGACCCACAGTACGTTCCAGTGCAGCACAGCGAATACAACATCGAACTCAATTACGGCGTACACGTGACCAACTGGCTAACCGTGCGCCCGAACGTGCAGTACGTGCGCAATCCAGGCGGCGTCTACGAGGTGGACAATGCCTGGGTTGCCGGTATGAAGCTCCAGGCGAGCTTTTGAGCCGGGGCATTGTGTGACCAGTCTTTAACCCCCCATCACGAATAAGAAGGAACACCAGAATGAGTAAGTCCTTGGGAAAAGTTGCTTTTGTAACCGGTGCCGGCCAAGGGATCGGAAAGGCCATTGCCTTACGCTTGGCAGCAGATGGTTTTGCAGTAGCCTGCGCCGATATGAATCTTGAAACAGCCGATCAGGTGGCTGAAAACATCAGGAAAACGGGCGGCAAAGCCCTGGCGATAAAGGTCGATGTTGCCGATCGCGAGGATGTTTTCAAGGCCGTGCAGGCAGCGCTGGAGGGCTTGGGTGACCTGCATGTGGTCATCAATAACGCAGGCATTGCGCCCATTGCTCCAATCGAAGCGATTACGCCAGAGATCTATCGGCGAACGTTCGACATCAATGTGGGTGGTGTTCTCTGGGGCATACAGGCGGCAGTAAACGCGTTCAAGGCGTTAGGTCACGGCGGCAAAATCATCAGTGCTTCGTCGCAGGCCGGTCATATCGGCAATCCCGACCTGGCGGTGTACGGTGGGACCAAGTTTGCCGTGCGTGGCATCACCCAGACCGCGGCCCGGGAATTGGCTCACCTGGGTATCACGGTAAACGCCTACTGCCCTGGCATCGTGAATACACCGATGATGCGCAAGGTCGCCCAGGACGTGGCCAATAACGCGAGTCAAAGCATTGAATGGGGGATGGAACAATTTGCCCAGCACATCACCTTGAAGCGACTTTCCCAGCCTGAAGATGTGGCGGCCTGCGTTTCCTTCCTGTCCGGCCCTGACTCCGACTACATGACCGGTCAGGCCGTGATCATTGATGGCGGAATGGTATTTAACTGATTCGTCATCAGCGCAGGGGAACGCTCAAGCGTGCACACGGTGAGCGTTTTGCGCATGCGACGTGAGGGAATGAGATGACTATTACCAAAGGCATTGCATCGCCGGCCAAATTTCTGGTCCAGGCCGATGCACTGGTGGATTTAGCGATACATGGCAAAGCCTTCGGGGCCAATGCCTATTTGATCTGCGATCAATTTATCGTCGGCCGGGTTCATGAGAAAGCGATGCAGGGGTTCAAAAACGAACAACGCGCCGAGTTGGCCGTGTTTGGCGGGCAGTGTTCCGATAGTGAAATTAACAGGCACGTGGAAGCGGCGCGTGGGGCTGATTATGTCGTCGGGATAGGTGGTGGAAAAACCTTGGATACCGCCAAGGCGGCGGCACACTTCCTGGAAAAACCCGTGTTGATCCTGCCTACGTTAGCCTCTACGGATGCTCCCTGTACGGCGATTTCGGTTATTTACAACGACGACGATACGTTTAATCGCTATTTGTTTTTATCCAAAAACCCGGACGTTGTTTTAGCCGACACACGTATTCTGGCCGAACAACCCCCGCGCTTTTTTGCAGCGGGCGTGGGTGACGGTCTGGCCACGTATTTCGAGGCTCGGGCGTGCTTTGCCGCGCAACGCGACAATCTGATCTTGGGCAATGACGGCAGGATGCTCAAACCCACATTGATCGGGTTTGCGATTGCCAAAGCGTGCTACGAGACCATCAAAAAGTATTCGGCCCAGGCGGCCTTCGCGGTGCAGAAGAAAGCCATTACTGCCGCCCTGGAGAATACGATTGAAGCCACTATTTACATGTCCGCTGTCGGGGCTGAGTCGGGTGGTTGTGCCGCTGCGCATGCGATCCATAACGGGATGACCAACGTGCATGATCTGCACAGCGCACAACACGGCGAAAAGGTCGTGTTCGGCCTGTTCACCCAGCTCGTGATGGAAGCTGCGCCCATGGCTGAAATTGAGGAGGTGGTGGATATTGCAATGGCAGTCGGTTTGCCACTGACGCTCGAAGACTTGGGGCTCAAACACTTCAAGGAAGCGGAGTGGAGAAAAGTGGCCGAGTTGGCCTGCGATAAAAACGACACGATGCACAACATGCCTTTCACGGTGACGCCGGACCTGGTGTATGACGCGATCGTGGCGACTGACGCATTGTTGCATGGCTTCAAGAGACAAAAGGCTGTGCATTAGCCCCTTGATTGAGTACCCGTTTTGAGGCGTCCGTAGCGCTCAAACGGTTTGGCGCCGTCAATCGTTCAAACGGATTGGCGGCGCCTTTTTTTGAACATGGCACTGAGGGTGCCAATATTACCTGGCCTGGCCTGCGCTGCGCCTTTGAGCTTGGCGACTTGGGTTGCCAATACATCCATCAAGTCCGGGGACAGGCAGTCGTAGGTCTCCAGTCCGATTGACCGCAGACGCGTGCGGATGCCCTTCATCTGCTCAGGAGGCGTGCCGGTTTCTATGATCGAAGAAACGAACGCCGCGAATCCCGGAGCAGACCAACCAGCCTGTGGCGACAGTTCAGTATGAACGAAGTCCAGGCCATAGAAAGCGTGGTCCTTGTTCTCGATACGCCCGTACATGTGCGCATGACACGCGGTGCAGGCGTGGCGCTGAATGCCCGCGTTCTTGTCGACAATAGCGAGCTTGTCTGCATGTGCAGTGACGCTGACGGTGTCACGCGGTACCACCGCAATGACGGCAAATGTAGCGCCCGCCGGTTTCCAGCATTTGCTGCAGCCACAGGCATGGTTATGCAGGGTCTGGGCCGCGATTGTCACCTCGACCTTATCCGCAGCGCACAGGCATTGCAGTGTGCCCCCGGTAAAGTCAGAAGCAGTAGCGGATAGGCCGTTATCCAGTGACGGATGAAGTTTGATATCGCTCACTGTGTATCTCCAGATCAGTAAGGAACTCGAAATGACCCGAGGGGCTTTGCGCCCCTGGGCTTCACGTCAGTACTTGATGACGGTGCGGATCGACTTGCCTTCATGCATCAGGTCGAACGCTTCATTGATGCGTTCCAGTGGCATGGTGTGGGTGACAAAAGGCGCCAGTTCGATTTCACCTTTCATGGCGTCCTCAACCATTTTCGGCAGTTGCGTGCGGCCTTTGACGCCACCGAACGCCGAGCCTTTCCAGGTGCGTCCGGTAACAAGCTGGAAGGGACGTGTGGAAATCTCCTGGCCCGCGCCAGCGACACCGATGACGATGGATTGCCCCCAGCCACGGTGCGAACTTTCCAGCGCAGCGCGCATGACATTCACATTACCAATGCATTCAAACGAGTGGTCGACGCCCCAGCCGGTCGCTTCGATGATGACCTGTTGGATCGGCTTTTCATGATCTTTCGGGTTGATGCAATCGGTGGCACCGAAGGACTTGGCGAGTTCAAACTTGCCCGGGTTGGTGTCCACGGCAATGATGCGGCCGGCCTTGGCCTGGCGCGCGCCTTGAATAACGGCAAGACCAATACCGCCGAGACCGAATACTGCAACGGTGTCCCCCGGTTGTACCTTGGCGGTGTTGTGCACCGCACCGATCCCCGTGGTTACGCCGCAGCCCAACAGGCATACATGCTCAGGGTTGGCGTCAGGGTTGATCTTCGCGACAGAGACTTCTGCCACCACGGTGTACTCGCTGAACGTCGAGCAACCCATGTAGTGATAGAGCGGCTGGCCATTGTAGGAAAAGCGCGTAGTGCCATCGGGCATAACGCCTTTGCCCTGGGTCTCTCGAACCGCGACGCAAAGGTTGGTCTTCCCGGACTTGCAGAACAGGCATTCGCCGCATTCGGCGGTGTACAGAGGGATAACGTGGTCGCCTGGCTTGAGGCTGGTGACGCCTTCGCCCACTTCCACGACGATGCCAGCACCTTCATGGCCCAGGACCACAGGAAACAGGCCTTCAGGGTCATCACCCGACAAGGTGAAGGCATCGGTATGGCACACACCGGTATCGGTGATCTTGATTAGCACTTCGCCTTTGCGGGGTGGCGCAACATCGATCTCGACGATTTGAAGTGGCTTGCCCGGTTCAAATGCAACTGCAGCACGTGATTTCATAAAGGTATTTCTCCAAGTAGTAATGCTCGTATGGCTGGTGAAACGTAGGGCCCGAAAGGTTCGGTGTTTACTTGAGGTAAGTGCGCACCAGTGAAACCACTTCATCGATCGAGGCACGCTGTGCCTGCGACGTGTCGGTTAGCTGTGAAAACTCTTCCCTGAGATGGCTCTCTAGAACGCCAGCCATCAAGCCGTTTACCGCGCCACGCAGCGCTGCAATCTGCTGCAGAACGGGGCCGCATTCAGCGCCTTGTTCAAGTGCAGCTTGCAGGGCATCCAGTTGGCCCCTGACCCGATTGACTCTGCCTAATACACGTTTTTTTTCTGCCGGCGAATGTGGCATTGAGCGTCTCCAGTATGGGCGTGGTGGTAATCGTACGCCGGTACGGAGGGGAGCATTTGAATATACTGACCGGGAGTATATTGGCCCGCCTTGCAAACAAACATCGGCATTTTGTTTGGGGACTGATCGCAATCTGTTTCTAATGGCTCGCGGTGCGCCGGCTGCAACGGCCACGGAGCGGGAGTCTAGAAGGGGCGACCAGGCTGAATCTGGAGTTGGTCTCGTAGCGAGATCGCCAGCGCTTCTACTGCCGTCTCGTTGCGCCGATAGAAGTGAAAGGTGCCTGTCCGACAGACATCAACCAAGGCTGCCTCCCTGAGTACGGCTAAATGTTGGGACACGGTCGATTGGGACAGGCCGCAACGTTGCGTGATCTGGCCGACACTGATTCCCCGTTCAACGTCCCACTCCTGCTGGGGGAAATACAAAAGTGGTGCCTTTAGCCACTTTAGGATTTCCCGCCGCAGCGGGTGGGCAATCGCGCGCACAGCGGCATCGACGTCAGGCGAGGGGCATTTTTGCTGTTTCTCACACATGGACTGTCCCATCGCTCCAGGCTGGATCAACTCGCCATGTCGGCCAAGGATTCGGCGATGAGTTGGTAGGATCGGCAGCGAGCCTTGGCGTCATAAATGCGCGCATCAATGATCACTTCATCCACCTGGGTCGTTGTAATGAACTGGCGCAGCCAACTGCTGACGTCGTCCTGGTCACCAGTCGCGGTGCACTGCATCGCCTGATTAAGCGTGTGCCGATCAATATTTGTAAGCGTATCCATAAAGCCCTCCGAGGGACGTGGTAACGGGCCTGCTTTCCCGGTGTACAGGTTGCACACCCACTGCCGGTGAGAGCTCGCGATGTAATCGGCTTCGGCCCGTGAGGGGGCAGCAAAGACATTGACGCCCGCGATCACATAGGGCTGCTTGAGCGCCGCAGATGGGCGAAACGAAGTACGGTAGTGCGTAATCGCATCCATCAAGAAGCGCGGTGCGAAATGTGACGCGAAGGCATAGGGCAGCCCGAGCTTGGCGGCAAGGTCTGCGCTGTTCATGCTCGAGCCCAGGAGCCAGAGTGGCACGTGGTGGGGACCGGGAATAGCCCGCACCGGCTGATGCCCGTTGTCCGCCAGGTAATCCTGCACGTGTTGAATGTCCTGCGTGAAGTCACGCTCTGAAGCGTCACCGCGCAGGGCGCGGATGGCCGCCCCCGCTGAACCTGGTGCTCGACCGATACCCAGATCGATGCGGCTAGGGAACAAGGTGGCCAATGTGCCGAACTGCTCGGCCACCATCAATGGGGAGTGGTTGGGCAACATGATGCCGCCGGAGCCCACGCGCAGTGTGTTGGTGGCCGCTGCCAAATGCTGGACGAGCAGTGTGGTGGCGGAGGACGCGATGCCCGGCAGGTCGTGATGCTCGGCGACCCAGTAACGTTTGTAACCATGGGCTTCCACATGCTGCGCCAGTGCGACAGCGTCATCCAGGGTGTCAGTGAAGGTTTTACCTTCGCCAATCATCATGAGGTCCAGCACAGAGAGGGCAGTCATTGCAGGCTCCTTTTTCATATCAGGTGGAGAGGGCGTTACAGCGATGTAAAGTCAGACCAGTGCGGATGACGTTCCAGGCGACGATCAACATCGCGAAGAGTCGCCAGGCAGCGTTGCAGTTTCAGGTAGATATCGCCGCCGTAGTCCCAGCCGAGCACGCCAATGCTGCCTGTGTAGCCGACGCTGTTCAGCGCCGCGACCACAGCAAAGTTGTCCAACTCTCCGCGGTCAACCGGCTCCATCGTGGCCACGCCGCCCCAGCCCAGTTCGCTGAGCGCGCTGCCTGAAAGTACGACTTGCATCAACCAGGGTTGCATGGCTTCAAGACGCTGCTGAAGTTCGCCTTCCTGACTGGCGTACCAGTGATAGCCGTTGAACGATGCTCCCAGGCGCGGGTGAGCGAAGTATTCGCAGATCTGCACCACTTGAGCCGTGGTCTGGGTGACGTGGTGAAGATGGGGATACAGAGCGATTCTTAAGCCGCGGCGTTCTGCGATGGGCAGCAGCGACTCGATGAACCGCAGGATGGCCGGGCTGCCGTTGACTGAGGTCTGGACCGCCAGTTCGATGAGTTCGACCCCTTCAACGCTTTCGATGATGCGCCGTACAAGGTGATCATTGCGCCCTTCGTGCAGCACCAGGTACAGGCCTTCGACGCACAGGCCGTGCTGTTCACCAACGCGCGGCAGCAAACGTAGGTCGGTCAGCGGCGTGCCGCCCCAGGCCGAAACAGTGAGACCGTCATAACCGAGTTCGGCGAGCATTTCGCACTGTGACTGAAAGGCATAAACGCCCATTGAAGAGTAAAAAAATGAATCGAGTGCATGGACACGATGGGCCACGGTCTATCTCCTCGCCTAGCGTGGCGTCTCGGTCAATATGGCCCATTCAGGGTGTGCGGCCAGGCGTTGCTCCATGGAGCGATATGCCGTGGCTGAACGGCGCAGGTTGCCGTAGACGTCGCCTCCCATACTTTGCCATCCCAGCACGCCGACACGACCCGTAAAGCCGCGGCGTTCCAGCGCGCCCAGCAGGACGAAATTATCCATCTCGCCTTCATCAAGCGTTTCGATGGTCGCCAGCCCGCCCCAACCCAACGGAGAACGTCGAGTGCCGGCAATGTTCACGTGCTGGAGCCAAGGCCACATCGCATCAAGGCGTTGCTCCAAGGCTTGTTCTTCAGTGGCGTACCAGTGATAACCGTTGAACACGATATTGAGCAGGGGATGGTTGAATTCCCGGCACAGTGCGACGGCTTCCGACGTCGTTTGCATGCCGTAGCGTGCGTGCGGATAAAGGTTGATGTGCAGGCCTCTGCGCTCACAGATAGGCAACAGGCGCTCAAGCATGCGGCGGTCAAAGCTCGTGACTTCATCACCTGAATGCAGCGCCAGTTCAATGGTGGTGCAACCCTCAATGCTCTCGAAAACCTGGGTCACGAAAGATTCGAGGCCCTTGCGGTAGATCAAGTAGACCGCGCCTACGTCAAGGCCCCAGGTCGGTTTGACTTGGGGAATCGACTTCAGGTCTTGGCTCCACGCAGACATCGTCAAACCTTGGTAGCCAAGCTCGGCGAGCATTTCGCACTGTGCGGCCAGGGGATAGGTGCCCATGGCGGTCTGGAAGATGAAATCCATGTGGTGAAGGGCGTGTTTCATTGGGCGGCCTGCATAGGTTGAGGGTCGACGGGGAGGGCGATGCCTGGAAAATGAGGCAGCAGGTATTCAGCCAGCTCATCGATGACCTCAGCGGCAGGGCGGCGTTGTGGTTTGAAGTGCAGGGCGACATGACCTACCCCCTGATCCTGCTGGCGTTTCCAGTGCTCGATCAGCGCATTGCGCCCAGCGCGCAGTACGCGTCCCGCCTGCACGGGATGGTTCGGATCGCGATCCAGATCAAACAACGTGCCGTAGCCGTAGGGTTTGTGCACCTCGTTGCCACAGACCGCACGCCAGCGCTCGATCACCTCGGGAATCAAAGCGGGGTTGGAGGTGTAGGAAAGAATCCCGTCAGTGTTTTCACCGATCCATTCCAGCGACTGACCCGCGTGGCCGACGATAAGGGTGGGCAAGCGCGCCCCGACAGGTTTGGGGATCAGGTCAATGTCACCGTTCAACTGGCCATAAAAACGCGACGTATGCTTTGCCCAATGGCTTTGCGTGGTTGCGCGGATGATGCCCAGTGCGTCCCGGAAGCGTTCGGCACGGTTGTCAAAATCCAGCCCGAAAGCCGGGTATTCGATCGGCCGGTCGCCGGTGGCCAGCCCCAGTATGAATCGCCCGCCGAGCAGTTGGTCCACGCTCGCGGCCTGCTTGGCAACAATCAGAGGATCGCGCAACGGCAGGACGATACCCGCCGTGCCAATGGCAATTCGCTTGGTCACGGCAGCCAGGTAACCCGCATAGACCAGTGGATCGAGGATTTGGCCGACGTCCCCGAAATTGGGGTCATAAAATGGCACATCGCGCAGCCAGATCGCGGAAAATCCGGCTTCGTCTACGCGTTGAGCCATCTGCGCGTGATCCTGCAAAGTAGGGCCTGGGCTGTTGGGGTAGCTTTCCAGCGGGGCAATGAGACCGAAGGTCAAATGCCCCGGTTTGAATACGCGGGCATAGCCAGGGTGTTGCTGAAGCTCTTGGGCGATTGCGCGCGCGCGAGGTTGAGAGGTCATCGGGGTACGCTCGTAGTAGCGGATGGCGGTGACGTTGAAGGCTAGAAGCGCTCCATTTAGTCACGATGGAGGGGACTATAAGCGGTATGATTGGAAAGAAAAACAGGATGAAGTTCCGATCATTTGTGAAAATAACGCTCAAATAGATGAGGCTGTTCATGGACCATTTCGGCGCGCTCAGCGCATTTGTGCAGGCGGCGCAGACCCGCAGCTTTACTGAGGCCGGGCGCAGGATCGGGGTGTCTTCCTCGGCCGTTGGCAAGGCCGTCGCGCGGCTTGAGGAAGAGTTGGGCGTGCGGCTATTTCATCGCTCCACGCGGGCGATTACCTTGACGGCCGAGGGCAGTCTTTTTCTGGAGCGTTGCCAGCGGATTTTTGCCGAATATGAAGTCGCCAAACGCGAGCTTACGCAGGCTGCAGGCAACCCCCAGGGCAAGTTACGCCTCGGTTTGCCACAGCTCGGCATGCGGTTGATGCCTCATCTGATTGCGTTTCAGCAAGCGTATCCAGAAGTGGAATTGGAGCTGGAGTTCAGTGATCGCTTGGTCAATGTGATCGAGGAGGGCTTCGATGCGGTGATGCGCATCGGCGAAGTCGACGATTCCCGACTGATGATGCGTAAGCTCAATGGCTACAGTCACCGGTTGGTCGCATCGCCAGACTACCTCTCGCGTCGCGGTGTCCCTTCGCGGCCGACGGACCTTTCGAACCATGCTTGCCTGCGATACCGCTATCCCACCAGCGGTAAGCTTGATCCCTGGCCGCTGGTGACAAAGAAAGGGCAAGACACGCTGGAGCTGGGGCAATCAGCGACGTCCAACGCGATTGAAGCTTTGCTGGCAATGGCGGAGGCGGGGCAGGGTATCGCCTGCCTGCCCGACTTTTTTATCGAGGATGCCATCGCGACAGGGCGCTTGGTGCCGGTGTTGGACCGGTATATCAGTGATCACCGCACGTTCAGCATTCTGTGGCCGTCCAGCCGACAGCCGCTGCCCAAGATCAAAGCGTTTGTCAGCTTCATGGCGTCACGTCTGACGTGAGCCCGTGTTGTGCCCCAAACGCAGCTGCCAGCGCTCTGGGTTCCCAGGGCGCCGGCAGCTGTTGCGTGGGGTTCAATCAAGCATTGTTGGATGGCTTGGCTGCAAAGGCGCCATCACCCAGCATTGCAACAACCAGTGCGGTCATGCTCAGGTAGATCGGATATTCCCAGCCGCCATTGGCGTTGGTGAAGCTCCAGCCGTTACCGAAGTGTACGGTCGCCGCGACGAACAGTTGGACCACTGCCAGTGCGGCTACCCAGCGTGCATAGACACCTAATACCAGCATCAAGCCGCCGATCACTTCGAAAGCCATGATCGGATAGGCCAGGAAGCCTGGAAAACCGATGGACTCGAAAAAGCCTGCGGTGCCCGCCGGGGTGAATACCAGCACTTTGGTCAAGCCGTGGGCGATGAACATGATGCCCAGCGCTAGGCGCATTACGAGTGCAGCGTAGGGTGCAGTGCGAGAATCAATCATGGTGTAGCTCCTTTTATTTAGTTGGGAAGGGACAGCGTGTGGCGCAGCCATTGAGAAAAGTCGGCCAGTTCTTCACCGATAATCTCGTGGGCCATGTTGTAGAAATGGGTTTCGTGCTTGACGCCGATGCGATCCAGCCAGGCATCTGCCTCGTTCGCCCAGTCCACCGGCAGGACGGAGTCCTGGTGACCGTGGGCAATGAAGGCCGTGACCGGCTTGAGGCGCTCGGCTGAAGCAATCCTTGGGGCAATCTCGCGCAGCATGCGGCCGCTCAATATTGCAAAGCCAGCCACCAGTTCCGGCTCGGTGACGCCCAGGCTCGCACTCATGATGCCGCCCTGGCTGAAGCCTGCGATCACGGTTGGCAGGGCGGGCAGCGCTTCGATAAAGCGCTGCAAAAGCTGGCGGCTGGATTCCGCCTGTTCCTGGTTGAAGGACGGACCGTTGCTGGTGAAGCTCACCTGGTACCAGGCAAAGCCTTGCGGGCCGACCTGCAAGGGGGCGCGAACCAGAATGACTTCCAACTCTTCGGGAAGCGATTCGGCCAAGGCAGCAAGATTGCCCTCGTTCGAGCCCACACCATGCAGCAGGATCAGGCGACCTTTAGGCGTGAAGGTGCTGCAGCCTTTGCGGAAAAACAGACCTGTTTGTGGTTCGCGGGCTGCGTCGGAAAATGTAGTGTCACGCATGGTCGATAGTGCCTTGAGTTTGTTGAAAAGGTTCGCCGCCATTGGACGGGGCCGAGGAGAACAAGTAGCTGTCCATTGCCAGCACGCCGTAGGTCACGCCGCCTTCCAATACCTGCGTCTCGTAGCCTTCCCCGGCTGCGCCCAGGGCGATCAGCAAGGGCAGAAAGTGTTCATCGGTGGGGTGAGCCCGCTCAGCCGACGGCGCATACTGCTTGAAGTCCAGCAATTGCCCGGTGTTACCGTCTTGCAGGGTCTGAGCTGTCCACGCGGCGAACGCATCGACATAGGCGGCGCTCTCGCGGGTGGCTCCGCGGAACTCGTACAAGTTGTGGGTCAAGCTGCCTGACGCGACGATCAGTACATTCATATCTCGCAGCGGCTTGAGTGCATCGCCCAGCTTCCAGGCCTGATGGGTATCAAGACTGGATGGCATGGATACCTGGACCACCGGGATTTCCGCCTCGGGTGCCAGGTACAACAGCGGTACCCAAGCGCCATGGTCCAGGCCGCGTTGAGCGTCCAGTCGCGATTGCCAGCCGGCTGCCTGCAACAGGTTTACGATGTGCCCAGCCAGGGCGGGAGCGCCCGGTGCGGGGTAGCTCAGTTGATACAGTGCGTCGGGAAACCCTCCAAAATCATGGATGGTCGCAGGAGCGGTGCTCGCAGTGACAAGGACTTCGCCGCGCGTCATCCAATGTGGAGAGAGGACGACGATGGCGTCAGGTCGCGGCAGCTCGCGACCGACCTGTGCCAGGCGGGGACCCGCCAGGCCAGGCTCGATGGCGAACATTGGAGCACCATGAGACACAAACAGCAGGGGGAACGGGGTGTTCATGGTGGAATGCTCCGAAGGGGTTACTTGTTAAGCCAAACAGGGGCGATGGATGTGCCCAGGCCAGCGCCGTAGCCGAGGTAGATGTTCAGGCCTGCCAGCGGCTCCAGGTAGCGAGCGTTGATCAGTCCGCCGGTATCGACGGTGTTCCAACCCAGGCTGCGAGCCAGAGCCGTTGCTGTCTGCTTGGCGCGTTCACTGTCACTGGCCACGAATACGCTGCCACGCTGTTCATCGGCGAATGTAGGTCCATCGCCCAGCACTTGAGCAAACAGGGTGTTGAAGGCTTTGACGACCTGGGCCTGTGGGACGGCCTTGGAAATTTCTTCGCTGGCGCTGGTGACATGGCCGATGGTCAGCGACATGTAATCGGCGCTGAGCGGGTTGGTGATATCGATGATGACCTTGCCGGTCAGATCGCCAAGGCTCTGCAGCGCTGCGACGGCGTCTGCGTAGGCTGTGGCCAGCACCACCACATCGCTGTCGCCCAGCGCCTGGTCGGCGGTAAAGGCGGTTACCTGTTCGAACCGGGCTGCCAGCGCTTCTGCCTTCTGGATATCACGGCCCGTAATACGGACAACGTGACCGGCGCCAGACAACTGCTTGGCGAACGCTGAACCCATGTTGCCGGTCCCCACTACTGTAATTTTCATATCGACCTCTTTTGCGTTGGTTTGTGCTTCGATGGGCTCAGTTTATAGATTGTAAATCTGAGATAAATAAGGCCGAATGTGATGCATAGTTCCAGTAGGTGAGACAGTCATGGACAGAGCGTTGGAAATGCAGGTGTTCTGCACAGTGGTAGATAAAGGAACTTTTGTAGGCGCGGCCGAACCGCTCGAAATGTCTAAGGCCGCTATCTCGCGGTATGTGAGTGCCCTTGAGGAACGATTGGGCGCACGGCTGCTGCATCGCACCACACGCAAACTTTCGCTTACCGAGGAGGGTCGGCAGTTCTACCATCAGGCACGAGAGGTGCTTGCCCTGATGGATCAGGCAGAGGAGGCGGTAACGTCCGCAGCGCCGGAACCTAGCGGGGTTTTACGGGTGAATGCGCCAGTCAGTTTCGGCGTTCTGCACCTTGCGCCGCTGTGGGGGGCGTTCATGAGCGCCCACCCGAACGTCGAGTTGGATATCAGCTTGAATGACCGTTTGGTGGACTTGGTGGATGAGGGCTTTGACGCAGCGATACGCATTGCGCGCATGGAGAATTCGTCCCTGGTGGGGCGGCGGCTGGCTGGCACGCGCATGTGCCTGTGTGCTTCCCCCGACTATCTGGCGAGTCATACCCCGCTACGCACGCTGGCGGACCTGGCTGAACATGGCGTCATTGCCTATACCAACTTTGCGACGGGCAATGAATGGCTGTTCGACGGGCCCGATGGGCGCGTCAGCGTGCGCACCCGCTCGAGCGTGCGCTGCAACAATGGCGATACGTGCCGCAGTATCGCCATTGCGGGTGGCGGCATTGCCCTGCAGCCAAGCTTTATGGTCGGTGAGGATTTACGCAGCGGAACCCTGGTGGAAATCCTGCCTGAATACCGCTCCATCGAGTTAGGCATTTACGTGGTTTATCCCACGCGCAAACACCTTGCGAGCAAAGTGCGGGCGCTGATCAGCTTTCTGACTGAACGTTTCGCCCATCCCGAGTGGGAGCGCTAAAGAGTTTAAGCGGCACGCATCAGGAACGTTGCAAAAAGCTGTGCAGGTCAGCGGCGAATTTCTGCGGATTCTTGAATGCCAGAAAGTGATCGCCCTGTTCGGCCTTGTCGTACACATACAGTACTGAGTCACGGATCACTGAATTCATCCACTTTTGACTGTCCAGCCAGTCACTGTATTCCCCGGTAAAAATCGCGGTGGGCAAGTCGATCTTGGTTTGGATGACATCTCGCCAGTCGTTGGTGACGTGATCGAAAAGCACCAACCCGGTAAACGCCATGTCGTCCTTTATGGCCGCCTGGACCAGGCTGATTGCATTGTGGAAGTAGGGGGAGTCGAGTGCCATTGCGCGCTCGAGCACACGAGTTCCTGAAATCAATTGGTTGGTCGGTTTCATGTTTACATAGGAATCGATCATGCGTTCCGGTGAGGTGGTGAACGCACCTGCATCCAGTCGCTGTTGTTCTGTCCAATCGGCGTGACAATAGACCGAAGGTGCCTGATCGATGATGCTCAAGGTGCGAATACCGCTGGTTCCGAACAGATCAATGTATGCCCACATCACCGAAGCACCCATCGACCAACCGCAATAGTGCGCGTCAGGCACACCCAGATGCTCGGCAAACTCTTTAACGTCCATGGCATAACGGGAAATGCGGTTGCCCGACGCCGTTTTTTCGGAGAATCCCTGGTTGCGCACATCCAACACGTAGACGTGATAGTGATTACTGAGGATGTGCATGAGGTGGAAATACATCGCCCCGTTGGCAGACCAGCCCGGGATGAAAATCAATGGCTGCCCTGCACCTGCTTCCCAATAAGCCAGATTTACACGGTCACTGGTTCGGAAGCTGCTGACTTTAAGGTCGGGAAAGTCCGAAACGCGGAATGCCTGGTCAATGATTTCGTGGGGAAAGTAAAAGTCTTCGCCGAGCATGGCCGGGAGCGTTTGATTAATCAGGGGGTACTTCACGGTCCAATCCTGTGTCGATTCAAATAACGTCGAGCGACGATAGAGCTTGGACAGTTCGAGGATAAATACTCAAAATGCCTGAACATTCGAAACGGATCATTGGTAATGGATCGTCTGAGCAGTATGGCGGCATTTGTCAAAGCCGTGGAAATGGGGACTTTCAGTGCCGCTGGTGATGCGTTGCAGATGTCCGCGCAATTGATCGGCAAGCATGTGCACCATCTGGAGCAGCACCTCGGTGTGCGTTTGCTCAACCGTACTACGCGCAGACAAAGCCTCACCGACTTCGGCCGCGAGTTTTACGAGCGTTGCAAACTCATCCTGGCCGAAGTTGAAACCGCCGAAAACCTCGCAGCCCATACCCAGGCGGCCCCTAGCGGACGGCTGCGCATCAATGCGCCCGTCAGTTTTGGTATGCAGTCCCTTGCGCCATGCCTGCCAGCGTATATGGAGGCTAACCCGCAGGTGAGCGTCGAGCTGAGCCTGGCCAATCGTGCTGTTGATCTTATCGATGAGGGCTTTGACGTGGTTTTCAGAGTCGGTGCGCTGGCCGACAGTGGCTTGGTTGCGAAGGCGCTGGCGCCCTACAGGCTAGTGCTGTGCGCTGCGCCGTCTTACCTCGAAGGCAAACCGCCGATTGAGACGCCGTGGGACCTGCAGAACCATGAGTGCCTGGGGTTTTCCCATACCGAGCTACGCACGCACTGGACGTTCGATGGGCCTGAAGGAACAGTCGTTGTCCCCGTCGGCAGTCGATTCATGGCCGATCACGGCGAACCGCTGCTGTGCGCCGCGCTGGCCGGGTTGGGGATACTGCTTCAACCGGTGGAACTGGTACGCAAATCACTGCTCGCCGGGGAGCTAGTCACGCTGTTGCCAGATTACCCGCCACCCAGTCGCCCCCTGCACGTGCTCTACGCGCCCGACCGCCGGCTCACGCCGAAATTGCGCAGTTTTCTCGACTTCGCCACGCAGACATTCGGTGCTGATTTCGTTGAGACTGAGCTCTTTTGAAACAGGCTGTTGTAGATGACCAACCTGAATCGACATTTTTCCAAGAGCGGCTAAGTCATACAGTGACCGCTTTGCTTTCTACGTAACGGTAGGAACTGATGGCGGGCATACCGGCCCGTACATTCTTGAAGGAGAAATGATGAATATCCAACTGAAGACGAAACGCGCACTGGTTACCGCCTCGACCGGTGGCATTGGTTTTGCGGTGGCTAAGGGGCTTGCCGAAGCAGGCGCCGCCGTCGTCGTCAATGGCCGCAGTGAAGGCTCTGTGAACGCAGCGGTTACCCGTCTGCTGGCTGAAGTGCCCGGTGCCAGTGTCAGTGGTGTGGCTGCAGACCTGAGCACCGCGCCAGGCGTTGCGACCTTGTTGGCCGGTGTCAGTGATATCGACATTTTGGTGAACAACGCCGGCATTTATGAGGCGCAGGATTTCTTCGAAGCCGGTGATGATGTGTGGGACAACTACTGGCATACCAACGTGATGTCGGGCGTTCGCCTAAGCCGTGCGTTGCTGCCAGCCATGGTTGATCGCGGATGGGGGCGGGTAGTGTTCGTTGCGTCTGAGTCTGCACGAAACATTCCGGCGGACATGATTCACTACGGCGTTTCCAAGACAGCCCAATTGGCACTGGCCCGTGGTTTGGCGAAACGGGTTGCGGGCAGTGGTGTGACCGTCAATAGCGTGCTGCCTGGGCCTACGCTGTCTGTTGGCGTCGCGGACATGATGAAGGGCGAAGTCGAACGCACCGGCAAATCACTTGAGTCGGTGGTCGCCGAGTTTGTCATGCAGCATCGCCCAAGCTCGATCATTCAGCGTGCGGCTAGCGTGGAGGAAGTGGCTAACATGATTGTTTATGTCTGCTCGACGCAGGCATCGGCTACCACTGGCGCTTCGTTGAGAGTCGACGGTGGCGTGGTAGACGATATCGTCTGACAGGCGTTCAACGCTGGCGTGACACCTATGGATTCACCGCGACGAATTACCACCCTCTGATCGAGCCTCAGCCGGGACCGCCGAGGCTCAACCTTTCGAGGGCAAGCCCAAGCCAAGGGGCTCCAGTAACTGCAAAATCAGCTCTGTGGTCTTTCGTACCACCTTGTCATTACGGCGGTCGGGGTGCATGGCGACCCAAATGTCGAGGTTGAGCATTTCACGGAGGCTGTCTAGCCTTACCAATCGATCGTCACTGTCTCCGATAAAGCACGGTAATCCTGCAACGCCGATCCCGGTGCAGGCTGCCTCATATTGGTGGCTTAAATCTGAGACCTCGCAGGCAACTCGCCTCGGACCGATTAACTCGTATAGCCAGCGCTTGTGGGCAAAGTCACCTTGCCGATCGGTATAACCGATGAATTCCCATTTTTCCTCATTCAGCGCATTCGCGTAGCCAACCTTCGCGTAAAGCGCAAACTGCATCAGACCCACCTTTCGAGTGATGTCGGTATCTTCGATAGGCGGCGAAAGACGCAATGCCAGGTCTGCCTCAAGCCGTGACAAGGTTGCGAAGTGGGGCTCGCTGAGAATAGAAAGCTGCACCAGCGGAGACAATCTGGCCAGTTCAGCCAGATTGGGTGTCAGGAAATGCCTGGCCAGGATAGGTGGGGCAGTGATGGACACCTTCGCCCGCACGGTCGACCTGGAAGACAAGCACTTGCGCTCAACGGCGAAGGCCTTTGCTTCAATATCCAAAACGTCCTGCATGATCTGCTGACCTATTTCAGTCAGGCGCGATTCACGCGGGAGTCGATCTACCAAGCGTACACTGAGTTGAGCTTCCAATGCGGCGAGCCGCCGGCTGACTGTGGCTTGATTAACATTAAGTTTACGTGCAGCGCCCGACAGGCTGCCTGCAGTTGCAATCGCCAAAAAAAATCGAAGATCTTCCCAGTCCATGTGCCATGCGTATTTGCATTGAATGTGTGCGGATATTAATATTTACGCATTGCTTGTCAAGCGCTACCGTTTAGCTATTGAAATAACACCGCGACCCCACATCATGTCCGCCACCGCACCCAAAACAATATCCCTGTCAGCGATCCATATCGCAGCTTGCCTTGGTTTTCTTGTCGTCCAACTCGACGTCAGTGTCGTCAATGTCGGTCTAGGTGCGTTGAAAGCCGCATTCGATACGGACCTGACCGGTCTGCAATGGGTCATCAACAGTTATGCACTTGCATTCTCGGCGCTGCTGATCATGGGAGGCGCGTGGGGTGACAAATTCGGTGCCAGAGAAATGTTCGCCTCGGGGTTTGTAATATTCACCATTGCCTCTATAGGTTGCGGACTATCCAACAGCATGAGCATGCTAATAGGGATGCGTATCGTCCAAGGCGTTGGAGCAGCCTTCTTGGTGCCTACCTCCCTGACGTTGATACGGCTGGCATTCGAGGATCCTGCCAAAAGGCGATCAGCCGTGGCCGCGTGGGGTGCTTGTGGAGGTATCGCCTTGGCTGCGGGGCCGGTCATAGGAGGTCTGCTGATCGAGTCGCTCGGCTGGCGCAGTGTTTTTTTACTCAACGTCCCAATCGGCCTAATTGCCACCGGATTAATCTTTCGGTATGCACCACCTTCTCCAAAGTTCGATAAGAAAGTGGATTTTCCGGGGCAAGTCAGTATCGGTCTTTGCCTGGCGTCACTCACTTACGCCCTGACTGAATCAAGTTCCCAAGGCTGGGGCATTGAAACGCTATCGACCCTGGCAATCGCCGTACTTTGCGCATTTGCATTCGTCTTGATTGAGCGACGCGTAAAGGCCCCTATGCTGCCAAGTCGATTGGCCCGAAACAGAACTCTGGCAACCACTGCATTGGCAGGTGCCACCATCAATTTCACTTTCTACGGCACCGTGTTCATATTCAGCATCTACTTCCAGTCGTTCCTGCATTACGACGCTTTCAGAACTGGGCTGGCGTTCATACCGCTAACGGCAGTGCTGACTATTTCCACGATGATCTCGTCTCGGATCGCCAGGCGCGTCAGCGCACAGCGCATCATTACTATAGGTTTCCTGATTCAGGCAGTCGGCTTTGTGGCGTTGGCGCGCGTCACCCCTGAGACATCGCTTTGGTACCTGAATATTGCCCTGATGGTAGTGGGTATTGGCAGTGCATCGTCTGTGCCTTCGATTACGAACTCGATGCTGTCGTCGGTTTCTACGCATGACGCCGGCATGGCGTCGGGACTGATGGCGTCCGCCAGACAGTTGGGCGGCGTGATCGGTGTGGCAGTGTTCGGGGCCATGATCACCAGCACCGAACCTGCTGCTTTTTCCCGAGGGTTATCGACTGCAATGATTGTCTCAGCGATAGTTTTGTTGGCCTGCATAGCGGTGAATTTTTGGGTCGGCCGAGCGTCCCAAGTGCCCGTCAACGCTGATACGCTTGAGTAAATCCTTAGCAGACTCTCTACTTCGGCAGAGCTGGATGACCGCAAGTTTTTACCCTGGGTCGGCCGCACAGCACCGATTGCCTGCGGCACCCAGTCCATCCGAGCCTTGAACGACGCGCTCATCGAACCGTGGCGCAGAGCACCACACGTGCCTTCCGGCTATTGCATCAGCTCCCGCAGCGCCGAAACCTTGGGGTGAGTGTCGGGAGCATCAAAAGCTTGAGCGTGCCCAGAAGGGAAGGGGGAAGGGGGAAGGGTATTGCAGTCGATGGCGGGGAGTTATAGGAGCAAATCTGCGGCAGTCTTGTTGCCAAATAGTTAGAAATCCACCCGCATGCCTGGATTAACCTGACATACGGGCCCGCAGCTTAAACAAACTGCAAAATGTCGTTCACGGCTTTACGCGGTTTCTGTGGCCAGTTGGCCAAGCCAGGGTAGCCGACGGTGATTAACATCACGGGCACATCTTCATCCGACAGGCCGAACTCTTTGGCGACCGCAGCCTGATCGAACCCGATCATCGGCGTCGAGACTAAACCCTGGCCCTTGGCGGCCAACATCAGGGTCATCGCGGCGAGCGAGCCAGAGCGGATTGCTTCGTCGCGCTGCAGCTGAGGATTCTCCTGGTACATGCCTTGAGCCGCACCCACCCACATGTCGTAGATCGATTGGTCAATGATCCCGGCATCAAGTGTCGGCTTCAATGCAGCAGGGAGGGTCGCATGCGGGTTCAGGGTACCGCAGACAATAAATGTCACAGAGGCGTCCATGACCTTTTGCTGGCCGAATGCCAATGGCAACAAGCGCGCTTTAGCTTCGGTGCTGCGCAGGGCCAGAAACTTCCAATTTTGCAGGTTAAAGGCGGAAGGGGCGTGGGTAGCCAGGTCAATCAGTTCGGCAATCTGCGCGTCCGTCAATGAACGTTCAGTGTCGTAGCTGTTGGCGGAAATGCGGGACTTGATAACTTCGGCGATTACGGACATGGCGGTCTCTGTGTGGGATATCGATGCGCAGGGAACGGTTGTCGCTCCTGAGCCTGCGCCTTGATTGAATTCAGCGGCTGAAGCCATCAAATGGGGTCATGTAGACGGCGCCGAAGGGGTCCAGGCGCTTGCGGATTTCGGCGTCGGGTGTGCCGTAGACCACCAGGCTTTTGATGGAGCACAGCTCCAGGAATCGCCGGCCGAAAGGCGCAAACGTGGTGTCTACGTGGCTCACCACAGCATCGACGTTATAACGCTCAAGGATATGAACGGTGTTGTTGTCTTCATTGACGCTGTATTCGTAAACCAGTGTGCCCGGCTCAGCACGGGTGGCAGCAACGATGGTGGCGATAAGTGCCTTGAACTCAGCGAATTCCGCGGGTTTGACCGCGAGAGAGAACAGGCAGGAAATATGCGGATGCATGGTGGTTTTCTCCAGCAGATTTTTAACAAATACCTGCACGGCAGTATCGCGGGTCTAGCCGATGCATGCGGTGCAGGTCGGGGGCGTCAGGACTTTTCGGGTGCTTCGCCGAAAAGCTTGCCGGCGCCGGCCCAATCCGATGCTGCTACATCTTCGAAAATCACGTAGATGTAATTGGCATCGGTACCGGTGTGTTTAACGATGCTTTCGGTGATTTCTGCGGCAACAGCGGCTTTTTGCGCGTGTTCCTTACCTTCAAACCAGCTCACACGTACTACAGGCATGATGTTGACCTACTAATAATTGATGATCGGGAGAAAGGTGCGCGACGTAGGATCACTATCGGCACCGTTGCATTGCTGGAACTCATCTTACTGTTGAATATTCTGGTGATAAATAATCTAAAACTATAATCTGGGTAGATCAAAACTCTACAATCGGCGAACTGGCATGGTACCTATCGATTCGTTTCAAGGCGTCATCACCTTCGTCGTCGCGGCGCGCTCGACCAGCTTCACCCAGGCTGCCGAGCGTCTCGGAGTGTCCAAATCCGCCGTGGGAAAAGCCATTGCACGCTTGGAGGAACGCCTGGGCACCCAGTTGTTTCACCGCACGACGCGCCGAATTTCCCTGACTGCGGATGGTGATGCTTATTTTGTGGCGTGCTCTGGCGCCCTTGAAGAAATTGGCGCTGCTGAGAGCGGCTTGGGGCCCGGTGGTGGCGAGCCCTCCGGACGCCTACGCGTCGACATTCCGGTCGCGTTCGGGCGTCGGGTCGTGGCCCCGTTGCTGTTTGAGATCGCCAACAAGTATCCGGCTTTGCAACTGAACCTGACGTTCTCCGACCACCTTGTTGATCCCTTCGAGGAGGGCATCGATTTGCTGGTTCGCTTTGGAGAACTGCAAGACACTAGCGGTCTGGTGGCGCGGCGTCTGACAAGGCAACGCTGGGCCATTTGTGCCGCCCCTGGCTATCTGAGACGTTTTGGCGTCCCAGAGACCCTGGAAGACCTGAGCCAGCACCGTTGCATTGTCGGGCATCGACGCGGCCAGCCGCTGTCATGGCGTGTCATGCAGGCGGGGCAGACCGTGCGTTACGCACCACCTTCGAACCATCAGATTGGCGACGGAGAGGCGATGATTCTCGCGGCGGTCGCCGGCACCGGTTTGTGCCAGATGCCACGCAGCCTGTTCCAGGACGATATTCAGGCGGGCAGGCTGGTGGAGGTTCTGCAAGTGTATGAACCCGAAGCTGTCGACGTACATGCCGTGTGGCCCAAGGTGTCGCATCTGCGGCCAAAAGTCAGGTATGTGGTCGATGAGCTGGTCAAGCTATGTGCGCATTGGCAGTGATTCAGTCTCACAAGCAGAAAAGGCCTCACTTGAAGGTTTTCTGAGTGATGGAAATGACAAGCGCAACACTGGCGACAATGATGACCGCCCAGAAATACTCCATGCTCGCGACCAGGGTTGATTGTTGGTGCAGCGATTGGGCAAGTGTCGCTACCGAAATCTGACTGGCTGGACCCGCACCTACAGCGGGTGTCAGTGCCTGAGTCAGTGTATGAGTCTGTTCCAGATAGAGCGGGTCGCCTGAACTGAAGTGATTGTTGAGGTTGTTGTATTGCAGCGTGGTGCGCCATTGCAGGAACAAGGTCGCGACCGTTGTTCCAAGGGCCATGGCGATCTGGGCCAGCATGCTTTTGATCTGATAGGCGTGGGCGAACAGCGTGTCGTGGTGTGTCACATCGCGAAATGTCTGCATGGCCGCCGTGGCGAGTACCAGCATCACGAAACAGCCGTTAAGCACCAGTGCAGGCAAGATGTTTGACCACATATTCGCGCCCGGCGTGAGGGATGAGGACAACCAGCCGAAGCCGAGCAACGCTGCGAACCCGGCCACGAAGAACTTTTTCGGTGCGGGGAATTTAGGAATGACAACGGACATGACGCCCCAGGTGATCAGCGCTCCCGCCAGGCCGAAAGCCTGAAAGGTACCAATTGTGTCCCATGAGTAGCCCAGCCCGGTCTGCAGAAAGTACGGCAAAATGTAGTTGTTGCCGCCCAACACTATGTAGGTGAAGCAGAAGAGGGCCACCCCTAGCATGTAGCGGGGTTGCATCAGGTCTTTTACCTTGAGAAAAGGTTCATGTTTACCGTGTTCGGTATGAAAAAAGATGTAGATGCCCAGCGCAGCCAGCAGCGCAAAGGCGATGAGAATGAATGACTCGTTGTAAAAGTCGTAGTAGGAGCGTTGCAGAACATAAAGCAGGAAAAAACTGCTGACCGATAACAAGAGGATGTTGGCTGGGCTGGAGGGCGTTCTTTCACCTTCCGGAGCGAGGGTGTTGGGCAAAAAACGCGTGCAAAGAAAAGCGGCTAGCAATGCGCCTGCGGCCAATATCGCGAAAATGGCGTGCCAGGTGTCTTCAACCACCACAAGTGACGAAAGAAATGGCGCCGAAGCCGTACCGCCCGCCAGACCGGTCGCAAATACCTTGACCCCGGCAAAACGTCCAGGGCCGGGCGGTAGCAGATTGACCATCAAGCGCGCGGATGTCATGAACGATGCCCCACCCAATGCCATGATGACCCGGCCGACTGTAAAGGTACTCAGATCAGTCCCTACACCACACACGAAAGCGCCCACGACGTAGATGCTGATTGAGCCTAGCATGAAGTTACGCCAGCCCAGCCGTTCGACCAGCCAGCGCTGCTTGGAAATCACCACAACGGCGATGCACGCATACAGCGCGGCGACAAGCGTGAACTCTTCGGGACTGGCGTCGATTTCTCCGCGGATTGGCGCCGAGGCGAATGCAATCATGCCTGCCTGCAAATATTCCAACGCGCATAACAGTCCCACTGTCAGCAATAAGGCGGCATTCTTTCTGTACATGGTCTGGCCCCGTTACAGATTCATATCTTTGGAGCCAGGACGATCTGCGTTAGCACTGATCACTTGCTCGACGATGTTGTTGGCATCTTTAAGCTCATTGTCAAAAATGTCAGTGCTGTAAGCAGGTTGCGGCGGTGTTCGAGTGTTAAGAACAGGGCCGCTGGTGTCAGAGGTGTCCACCGAAACGCGCATGGACAACCCAAGGCGAAGAGGGTTTTGTGCAACCTCTTGACGTTTCAGCGCAATGCGCACAGGAACGCGCTGGGTAACTTTGATCCAGTTGCCTGTAGCATTTTGTGCCGGCATCAGAGAGAAAGCGCTTCCGGTGCCCGCGTCCAGCCCAACAACCGTTCCGTGGAAATCCACATGGCGGCTGTAAGCATCGGCACTGAGGTGGACGGATTGTCCAATACGCAAATGTTCGAGTTGAGATTCCTTGAAGTTCGCGTTCACCCACACCTGATCCATGGGAACAACCGACATGAGCGCCACGCCCGGACTGATCCGCTGACCAACTTGTACGCTGCGTTTGGTTACGATGCCTGAGGTAGGGGAGTAGACCTGCGTGCGGTGCAGTGAGATGTAAGCATCACGCAGATTGCTTGCAGCAACGAGAACGTCAGGGTGAGTTCGAAGCGTCGTGTTGTCCACCATGGCCAGGCGAACTGCCAAGGCATGCCGCGTACCTTCCAGACCCGCCACGGCATTTTTGAGAACCTCTTCGGCATGGCTGATCTCCTCACGGGAAACGGCCCCACTGGAGGCAAGCTGATTGCGCCGGCGAACATCGTCCTGTGCCTTGCGCACGTCGTTTTGTCGTTGGTTGACCTCCGCCTGCAACTGCTGCACTTGATAATACTGAGTGCGTGCCTGACGAACAGCTCGGGCCAGGTTGGATTTCGTGCGCTCATATTGGATCTCGGCGTCCACGGCATTCAGTGTGACAAGCGGTGAATTAGCGTCGACGTGATCCGTATTGTCGACGCTGATGACCGTCACTGTACCGCTGACCTGAGACGTCACCTGGACGATGTTGCCGTCTACATAGGCATCGTCGGTGTTTTCTGTTCCCTGCTTAATGACGTACCAGCCTCCCAGCGCTACCACTAACAGCGCGATGACGAGAATCAAAAGTAGTTGAGGCCAGACAGGGGCTTTTCGGGTAACGGGTTCAGTTACGGGGGAAGTATTGGACGTCATGATTTATTGGCTACGGTAGAGTTTGCATTGGCGGTCATGGGCAGTTCCGGGCGGTACCCACCACCCAAAGCCCGGCTCAAGTTGGCTTGCAAGGAAAGCGCTCTGGATTGCAAGTCGACCAACTGGCGTTTTTCAACGAGCGTTGCGTTCTGCGTTGCCAGGACTTGCAGGTAGGTAGCCAGTCCCGCGGCATAGCGCTTGTCAACGAGATCTGCGGCGGCACCGGCGGTCGCCACGGCCTCGTTTTGTTGGAAAAGGCGTTCCTTCAACCAGCGCAGCGAAGACAATTGATCGGCGATGTCACGCAGCGCATCGATGACCGTCTGGTTGTAGTTTTCAACAGCGAGATCGTAAGCCGCGTCCTGAGCATCCAGGTTGCCGCGCAAGCGGCCGCCTTCGAAAATGGGCAGGCTGATCGCCGGCGCGACGCCCAAAATGCGGCTGCTGCGATCATTGAATGTGTCAAAAGCCAAGCTCTGCAATCCAATGAAAGCAGTCAGGTTCACATCCGGGTAGAAGCGTGCCTTGGCCACATCAATCTCATGACCGGAGGCTTCCACACGCCAGCGTTGAGCCACAACATCCGGGCGGTGGCCGATCAGCTCAGCCGGGATATTCGATGGCATCACGACCGTGTCACTTGCTTCCAGGTGAGGTCGGGTGATTGTGCGACCACGGTCAGGTCCTTTGCCCAGCAATGAGGCGAGCTTGTTTTGATTGAGTTCGATGGACTCCTTCAGCGCTGCGATATTGGCTCTGCTGGCAGGTAAGGCTGCTTGAGACTGCTTGATGTCAATTTCCGTACCGAGCTCGGCGACGAAACGCTTTTTGGTGAGTTCCTCAATCTGCTCCTGTTGGTTGAGCAGGGCCTGCGCAACGTCGATTTGTTCATAGACATTTTGCAAGGTGATATAGGTTTGTACGATGGACGAAGAGAGAATGAGAGACGCGGCGCGCTCATCGACTTCCAATGCCTTACGCCTGCCCACCGCCGCCTCGACTGAGGATCGGTTCTTCCCCCAGAAATCCAACTCATATCCGACATTCAAGGTCCCTTGGTGAACGTTCTGCCATGTGCCCTTGGCGGGCGCAGGGGTCGTACCATTGGAACTGAACCGCTCGCGGGTAACGCTCATGGACGCACTGACGTCAGGGAACAACTGGGCACCCTGTATCGCTTCCAATGCGCTGGCCTGGTGGACGCGCGCAGCGGCGGAACGGAGGGTAGGGTTGTTGGCCAGGGCTTCATGTATTAACTCGTCAAGTTGCGGATCCTTGAAACTGCTCCACCAGTTCTCGGCCGGCCACGAAGCCTCCGAGAGCTTGATTCCGCTGTTGACTAGCGTCTGGTTGACCTCGGAAGGCTGCAACATGTGTGATAGCGGTTTCAGATCGCTGAACGTGCATCCAGCAAGCATCACCAGCATCATCGCTAACGATACGTTCCTGCCTGATGTCGTGAAGGGCGGCCTGTCCTTTGCCCCCTGGGTAGATGGAATTTTCATTAACGATTTCTCTGAAGCCTGCGGTGAAAATGAATAAGGGCAGGTTGTTTCAATAAGAGTTGCAATAAACACTGTCAGTGTCGTTATGCTTATTAAAAAACCGCCGAAGCGGCATTGTCGGCTTATCCAGACCTCAAACCCTTCACGACAATGGCAACGGCACTGTCGATGTAGTCCAGGTTTTCGAGGTTTGCCGTGACCAGGTGAAGCCAGGACATACCTGTCAACATCGAGACAGCGCTATCAACGGCTGGACCATCGTGGATATCCCCTGCTTCCACCGCCCGGGCAAAAATCTTTCGCAATGTGCGCTCGCGACGTGGCAAAAACTCTTTCCTGAACTCCTCAAGCGTTTTGGGCTCGTGCTGGATCTCGGCAATCAAGCTGCGCAATGTTTCGCCCGCGCTTGAAGTGCGCCACCAGTTCCACAGGGAGCGCAAGTGAACGATCAGGTCTTTCTCCAGATTCCCTGTGTTCGGTTGTGTCACAAACGTCAGTGCAGTGCGTTCATACACATCCCTGAGCAAAGCGCTCTTGTTCTTCCACCAGCGATAGATCGTAGGCTTGCTCGAACCGGCACGTTCCACCAGCGCATCCATCGTGAAAGCTTGATACCCGCGCTCCTCAAGGATCGCCGCAGCGGCCTCAAGAATGGCTTCTGTGCTCTGAGGGCTACGTACGGCGCCAATGGAGGATCGGCTACGTGCTTTGGCAGGTTTGGGCTGGTCGGGATTGGAGGTCATACGTTGCTCTGACTGGTTTCTCGAACGGGAAAAGCGGCAATAGAAACTGTTGGTATTTATAAGCTCTAAAGCATATTCGGTCAATAAGAGACGTTCGTTTCAAGTATTCATGTTGTGAATAATGAGTATGGCATTTGAATATGATCTATTTGAGAACTTGCTGTTACAGTAATTAATCAGAGTATTCATTTGGAGGCATGAGTGGTTACGCATTTAATTGACGCATTTAATGTGCTTGAGAGCGTTAATAAAGCGATGGCGGAGTGGATGGAAAAATCCATTGCCAGCCACAACCTGACTGTTCTGGATTTTCGAATTCTTGATAGCTTGGCGCAGGGTGCGGTAGCAACTACGAGCCAGTGCGCCAGTCATTTGAATATCATTCCATCCAAAATATCCTTGAGTACTGAAAAGCTCGAAAAAGCAGGCTTTGTGCAACGTCGACGTGATCGGCCAGACAGACGAATGGTTGCATTGCAGTTATCAGACGAGGGCCTCGAAATATATGAGCTTGCCCTCCACGCGCTGAATGAGCGGTGGCAAAACCTGTTGGGCAATGTCGGCACCGATGTCATGCAGATGGCTGCACTTTTCGCTGGTCCGACACTAACCCCCATTGGGGCATTGATTAAGAAGTCGCTACGTGAAAGGAACTCAACCGTAAAATAGTCAGGACGGTGACACTCGCTTGGTCGCGGCGGCAGTTCAATCCCTATGCCGCCGCGCCACTCGCGCGAACCGTTCAGTCAAACCGCGCGATTACCTAGAGATTGCTCAGAGTATGTCCAGAGGGTATTCGATGAATGCCCGGACTTCATTCAGGTTAGGGCCGACATCTCGGTCTGCCCGGTAAATAGAGTTTCGCAGTTTGAATGACAGATCCTTGAATGAGCCTTCCTGCACCACGTATTTGACCTGATTGAAGAACTCACGCTCCGTACCGTCTTGCTCCCCCCCTGCATCGATGTTGCTGCCGCGCACGTAAGCAGTCTTGTACGTCAGACCCGGCATACCGAACTCCGCGAAGTCCAACTCATAACTCAGTTGCCAGGACTGCTCGTCTTTCAGGTTGAAGTCAGAGTAGTAGGAGTTGGCGACATAAATCGTGCTACCACCGTCGCCATAGTCATAGGCATAGCCGGCATCGCCGCTGTTACGCTGATGGGCGACGATAAACGCATGCGCACCGACGCTGTATTTAGCTGCCAGGCTCCAGATGGTGTTGGTATCGTTGACGCCATCGCCACCAAAATCCAACGCCGCTTGCGAGCCATTGTCATAGTCGGTGCGGTAGATGTTGAAGTCGAGGTTCAGCGCCTGGGTATCGGAAAAAGGCACTGTATAGTTTACGTTGCCATAGTACTTCTTGTAGGTGTCCTTCACGTCGGAATGATACGCCGCGATACTTAAGGCGTCGGTTACGCTGTAGGTGCCACCAATCACATCGATACTTTTGAGATGATTCGGGTCCCGTGCCGGATCGCCCATCGGGCTATCTGCGGTGAACCGTCCAGCATTCAATTCCAGACCTACGATTTCCTTGCTCGTGACAAGTGTGCCGGTAAATGCTTGGGGCAACAAACGCGAGTCGTCGTATGCCAAAACCGGCATGGACGGGAACTGGTTGCCGTGGCGCAAAACGGTATTGGAAAAGCGAAGTTTGAGTGTTGCCCCTGCCTCCGAAAGATCATCGACAGGGTGACCATCGCTGTCGGCGTCGAAAAAGGCCGTGTAGTTGCGCCCGCGACCGCTGTCGAGCTTCACACCGAGCAAGCCATAAATATCCAGGCCGACACCGACTGTTCCCTGCGTAAAGCCAGACTGGAACGTACCAATAAAACCCTGGCCCCATACCTTGGCGTCATTAGTGTCGTTCTTGTAGTCGCGATTGAAGTAGGCGTTGCGCAACAGCAGTTTCAAATCACTGTCTTCAATAAAGCCCTTGGCTTCGGACTGATCACTTGCAAACGCACAGGGCGTGCCTACCGACATCAACGTGCACGCGATCGCGACGTGTTTAGGATTAAACATCAGATACTCCCAATAGCTGTTTTCTTGATTTTGGTGTTGGCAGGAGGCTGCAAAAGTCGCTGATAACCACAATCAAAAAAGGGGTTATTGGCAGGAGAAATTGTTCGTCTAGGAGTTCCCACCCGTTGCAGCGGGACGATAAATACTATTGAAAGGACCTCAAAGATAAGTCCTATTTACGATTCCAATTATCTATGAAATCAATGATGTAGGAATCCGAAACACAGGTAAGCTGGCGGGGATGAATGCAGAGGGTGCGGCTCTCGCCCCTGGTGCAGGTGAATCTCCAATTCATCAATCCTTTGGTGCAATTTTTTTTGGCCCGCCCACGCGCGGGCCTTTTTTTATTTGCATGAAGCGCTGCGCGTTAGTGCAGCCGGGTTGGCTGCTGGCTCGCTGCATAAGTCAGGCTGCAACCATCCGAGGAATAATCGGGCCCGATTCGTGCGGGACCTAATGAGCACTGCCTGGGTTGTTGTCAGAATCATCGTCAATGGAAGGCAGCCGCCAACCGTAGTGAAGTGACGCTATCCGCAACACGGTACATCCCGCTGCGATCAGCCACGAGGTCACCACCGAATTAGCACCGATGTAGCTGAGCAAAACCTCGACACCTGCGCCTGCCAACGCGGCCGACGCGTAGATTTCCCGTTGCAGGATGCCTGGCACGCGTGACAGCAAAATATCCCTGAGTACGCCGCCTCCGACAGCGCTGACCATCCCCAGTACGATCGCGACCTCGGCACCAGCCTGAACGGCCAGTGCCTTTTTCGCGCCTGCCACTGCAAACAGTCCAAGGCCAATGGAATCAAACAGTTGAACGGGTGACTTCATTCGACACACCATCGGATAAGCACACACCACCCAAGCAGCAGCGATCAACGACACGACCAGATAGCGCCAACTCGACAGCCCGGCCGGTGGCAGCGTGCCCAGGCACAGGTCCCGAAGAATCCCGCCACCGCATGCGACAATGAAAGTGATGGTGGCAATGCCGAACAGGTCCAATCGCTGTTGGCGTGCGGCAACTGCGCCACTTACACCAAATGCAAACGTGCCGAGCAGATCCAGGACGGTGTATATCAGGTGAGTGTCCATTACTGTGCTACTCGGCGTGCCCGAACCAGGCGAATGCTGCGCAAAGCATCGTTTCGAGCCCGGTACGCAGAGTAGGGTGCAGTAGGGGCGCGAACTGGGGCGAGTGATTACTCGGGATGCTGTTTATTTTTCCCTTGGCCTTGGCCTGGTCGTACACTTGCGGATCTGTGCAACCTACGAACCAGAATACGTAGGGCACCTTCCATGCGCGGCCGAAGACACTGAAATCCTCACTCGCCGCGGCCGGCGCCGTTTCATAGGCTCTGTCACCAAACCAGGCGCCAAATGCATCAGCCAAACGGGTAGAGGCGCGCTCATCATTAACCGTCAACGGGTAGCGGTTGATTGTTGTGATCTCCGGGTCGCGTGGAGCATTGGATGCAGAGCATTCGGCGCAGCAGATCCGCTTGATGGCGCCGAGCATGTGCTCGCGCACGCCCTCGTCGTAGGTGCGCATATTGAGTTTCAAGGTTGCATTGTCCGGAATGATGTTCTCCTTGGTCCCAGCCTGTAACGAGCCGACAGTCAGGACTGCCTGATCCAGAGGGGAGATTTCCCTCGATACAATGGTCTGCAGGCGCAGCACCGTCGATGCCGCCATGATTACCGGATCTACCGAAGTTTGTGGCTGTGAGCCATGCGCGCCACGGCCGAACATCTTGATTTTCAGGCTATCACCGGCCGAAAGAATGGTGCCGCTGCGGTGTCCCACAGTACCGGCTGGCCCCACCATTACATGCTGACCAAGAATGATGTCCGGCTTGGGGAAGCGATCAAGCATGCCATCGTCGATCATGCTTTGCGCGCCCACACCCACTTCTTCACCCGGCTGGAAAACAGCCAGAAGCGTACCCCGCCAAATGCTGCGATTTTCGGACAGTATCCGAGCCACCCCCATCAACCAAGTGACATGCATGTCATGCCCGCAGGAGTGGCAGACAGAAACCTGCACACCGTCTTCGTCGCGGGTGACCACATCGCTCGCGTAGGGCAGGTCTGTGGCTTCCGCCATGGGCAACGCGTCCATGTCGGCGCGCAGCATCACTACTGGACCTTCACCGTTGCGCAATACGCCAACAACACCGGTTACGCCAATTTCGCACGTCACCTCGTACCCGTAACGTACCAAGTAGTCGGCGGCGATTTTCGCGGTGCGATACTCATGCATCGACAATTCAGGATGACGGTGCAAGTCCTTGTAGACCTCCTCCAGCTCAGGCAACAAGGCATCAAGATCGGGAATCAACTTTTCCAGGGACGACATGGGGTACTCCTTACATAAAAGAGGGCGTGAAAAGTGGGAGAGAGGTTGTGTCAGGAGGGCGGAAGAAGACTTTCCATAAGCTTTGAAAGCAGGCCATCAAGGGCCACGCGCTCCTTGGGCGTGAGCGCGCGAACCAGCTGATCTTCAAGTTCGGAGCCGACTACAGATGACTCGTCAGCGATCCGCGAGCCCTCGGTGGTTGTGCGCAAACCGACGCTCCGGCGGTCGACCGGGTGAGGGGCGCGCGAGATGAGCTCACGCGACTCGAGCAGCGCCAACGTCTTGGAGAGCAGTGTTTTTTCCAGGAAGGCGCGTGATGAAACTTCTTTTGGAGTGATGTCTGGGCAGGCCTGAATCAGACGCAACACCCGCAATCCGCGGACATCCAGATCCCAGTGCTGACGGTACACGGCGTTCGCGTGTTCCATCAGTAGGGCACTGGTCATATCCAGCTTGAAATTCAGAAAGTCGGAATACATGGCAGGCTCCAGTCGAATGGCTGAAGTATAGTCATTTAGTTGAAATATTCAACTATAATTACAGTGACTGGCCGCTCTCTGGCTTGAACCTTGGAGCCCTGACGACCTGTTGCCGGACAAGCTTGAAGCCGTCCGGCACATTGCTGCGTGACCCGGCAAACTCGATCTGGTTAACGGATCAACGGCACGCCACTGAGCGTTTGCAATGCCTCAAAGCTGATATCGGCGACAATCTCCCGGACCTTCAAGCCTTTCGGAGTGACGTCCAGAATAGCCAGGTCGGTATAAATCCGAGTCACGCAGCCAATCCCGGTCAGGGGGTAGGTGCATTGCGGCACCAATTTGCTTTCGCCAGTCTTGGTCAGGTGATCCATCATGACGAACACCTGACGCGCGCCTGTCGCGAGGTCCATCGCGCGCCCCACTGCGGGAATTGAACCTTCGGCGCCGGACTTCAGTACACCCTCGATGCAACCGCGCCGAGTACCGAAATGCAGCGAACACGGTCAGGCCACGAAACATTGGCTACAGGACTGCGGGTTTAACACCGCGACATTGCGCGTCGGCATGATTAGGGCCAAGGCTTCGAGGCCTGAACGCTCAGCAAGTACAAAAGCAACATCCCGCAGCACAGAAGTGAACCTAAGCAACCCGATATGTGTGCCAATGGCGTTTGCGATCAAAATGCAATGCCTTCTGCAACCTGTATAAGCATCTCCTCGACCTGATGGGAACCTGATTTAGTTGCGAGCATCGCTATTGGATCCTTTCCTGAAAAACGACTCTTGGGCTTCGAAAGCCACGACCGGGCTTTCTCTCCATTCCCAAACACCACTTCCGCCATAGCCAAGATATAGGCATTTCTGAATAGGCGGTCACTCTCATCTACTGTAAGTTTCTGCCCGCGCGACAACCGGAAGCTGAGTGTCTTGTGAGAGATAATGTGTTCACGTTGATGTGGGGGAATTTTGCCCAGCTCGCAAAAAATATTGAACCGGTCGATTGAAAAGCCTGCAAAGATCATCTCATGGAGATCAGAGTCTGAAGCATCAATGGGGAGATTGAGTAATTCTGACATCCGGCCCCGGAAGGCACGATAAAAATCCTCGTTTAGCACTTCGGCAAGCATGGTGCACCTTCATGGTTGGATCTTTGCCACTTAGTATCTGGCAGATCCGTCTCGCATGAAAGCGCGCAAATTTTGACGGCCTGTTCCGCATGGATCATTTGGAACTCGAGGGGCAGGGAAGCGCCCAGTCACTCGGGCGTTCGGTCGGGAACGAAATCCGATAAGGATGACTAAATCCATTTCAACGCATGCTCATTGGCTCAGTCGCTTGCCGTCAGATCAGAAGCCAAATCGTGGAGGGACAGCGATTCAGGCAATAGGAAATGAGGCTCGCATTGCAGCACGCTGGCTATGCGATATAGCTTTTCTACGGTGATGCTGACTTCACCGCGCTCAATACGCCCCATATAGCTACGGTCGAGGCCACAAGACAGCGCTAAAGCATCTTGAGAAAACCCTTTGGCCTTCCTTTGTATCCGTATTTTTTGACCCAATGCCTTTGCAAGCTGATGCATAACCGCCTCGGTTCCCACTGAGGCGGCACTATCGTGCGTTTGCGGATGAATCAGCCACGGATTATAATCCGCATTTTGGCTGTTCCGCGAATTTCCCTTCCAGGTGCCTGCATGAAACCCGATTCATTCATCCTCGACAGGCGGCTCTACGACCTGTTTCAGCAGGGGCATCTACGCCAGTTTACGACCCAGGATCTACGTGACGCCTACGCTGCGCACCTGACGGGTATGACTTTCAACAGCAGCGACTTGCGTCGATATGTCTATGAGCAGATCCGACGCATGCTGCGTACCGGATGGGTCATTCAGGATGAAAAACGACAAAAGCGGGGTCAGATCTATCACTGGCAGAGTATTCCGGCGAACTTGCAGGTGGAACTCATTGACAATGGGTACGAAAGCAGTGCTAAGCCGGCGAACAAACCGTCTCATCAACCCTTACAAAGCACTGATCCAGAGCAGCCAGGCCCGGGTGTGATCGAGCACCTGGAGTCGATACTCAAAGAGATTCGGCTCGACTTCCTTTCTTCAATGGGAGAGGCGGAGCGGTATAAGCAACTGCTCGACGAAATGCCGCATCTGAAAGACCAAGTCGAAGGCGAGTATCTGGAAGCTCGAGACCGAAGCTCTCGTCTTTTAGGGCATCTCCGAGCGGTCGAAAAGACGCTCAAGACAGTCACGTCCGCACGATGAAAGCATCGCCGAGAAAATGGCAAAGCCAATGCATTAAGATCGCTTTGGAACACTACACCTCAACTCCGCACTTTTTCTGTCAAGCCACCCCGGGGGCGGGGAAGACTCGGATGGCCGCGGAGCTTGCTCGACGTTTGTTAGAGCAGGGCAAGATCGATCTCGTGCTGTGTTTTGCTCCCTCGTGCCAAGTCGTCGACGGTTTTCGCACTACGTTCTCTGCTGTATTGGGGAGGCGTTTGGATGGACTTATCGGTGCCATTGGAACCGCAAGTACCTATCAAGCCATGGAGCACCAGGATGAGGCCTTCTGGAGACTTTTCGATGACTATCGCGTGTTTGCAATATTCGACGAGATCCACCACTGCTCAGGAAACGATCCGCTTTTGAGCAATGCCTGGGGGCAACAAATTCTTTTGAATATGCAGGACCGGGCCGCCTTTACCTTGGCTCTTTCGGGTACACCATGGCGCTCCGATGACAGAGGCATTGCTCTGGCTCGTTACTCCAACCCGGAAGGCCGATTGATTTGCGACTATCGATACGGCCTCAAAGAAGCCATTTCCGACGGAGTTTGTCGGTCACCTCGCATTGTCCTGCTAGATAACCAGATGCTGAGACTCCAGGAGGATTTCGCGAACGACAGTACCGTCAAGCTTTTTCCCAGCATCGCTAAGCTACTGCGTGAATCTCCGGTCTCATACGAAGACTTGATTTGTCATGACGAAGCGCTCAGCCAGTTGCTCGACCTGGGGAGCAAGAAACTCGATGAAGTGCGAATGCTTAAACCGAATGCCGCGGGCTTGGTTGTTGCCACAAATATTGCTCATGCACACCAAGTCGCTACGGCGCTGAAGGACAAGGGTGAAAGCTTCCAAGTCGTGACAACCAGAACCCCGGACGCACAACAGGTAATCAACGCGTTCAAAAATAGCGACTGCCGTTGGATTGTTGCAGTGGGAATGATCAGCGAGGGGACTGATATTCCTCGGCTTCAAGTTTGCTGCTACCTCAGTCGAATTCGTACTGAACTGCATTACCGTCAGGTGCTGGGAAGAGTCCTTCGACGTATGGGCGAGATTGACGATCTAGCTTGGTTGTTCGTCTTGGCGGAGCCGACACTGAAGCGATTCTCTCAGCGTATCGCCGATGATCTGCCGGAAGATTTGGCTGTCGTGTGCTCAGTAGGTACGCCTGCACCCCAGGCTTGTTCAATCGAAGGTGAGTTGGATTGTTCCGTTAACGCTCGCCCTGGGGACCAGGGAAGCTCAACACCTACCGTTACAGCGCAGAAATTTCTATCGCAGGTCGATTTGTCCCCTGCATCGACTTATCAAATAAGCTTTTCAAAGAATTATCGCCAGCAACTGCTGGCCGTTTTCTGATGTGCATTTTGTCCATTACAAGACCATATCAGTGCTGATTCAGTGGGGCCAAAGTTCCGCCTATGGAGGAACCTGTGATCCATCTCTCCGCCGAGCTCTGTCAGCTACCGCCCTTCTTTGGCATCTGATGGAGGAGGGAAGTAGCTGTTTGTGATCGGCACGACAGCAAACCATTTTGCTCATCAAGAGCGTGGGGGTGGTAATGAAAGGTAAGCGCAAAGCGAAAACATCAAAATGGGCCATGAAGCTTCAATTTGAAAAGGACGCTCAGCAGTCAATGTCCGCGAGGTCCGAAAAAGCGTCAAATCGTTTTCTTGATGCCGCGCTGTATTTGGGTTCAACGCACGAGCCGCTGGGCAGGCTCGCGGGGGCGCGAAACAACCCCCATTCAAAAAGTGCAGACCTGCCAGCGCTGCTTTCCTCCGTCATCAACATAGTTTGCCAGGCGGGACAGCCGTCGAGTCCAAATCTGCCAATCGCAAACCGCGTCAGGTAAAGGTCTACAAGAACCCGCATTCCGGCGAAGTCGTCGAAACCAAGGGTGGCAATCACCGGACGCTGAAAGAGTGGAAGGCCGAATACGGCTCTGACACGGTTGATTCCTGGCTGGCCAAGTGATTTTGGTTTGAGTACAAGAAAGGGCCCTTCGAGGGCCCTTTTTTATTGAATACGGTTAGGTTGATATGGTCGCAACTATACGGCCAGCTCTGGTTCATGTAGGCGACAAGAAGTGCCTCGATCTCGGATAGCGTTCGCTTCCATCTCTTCTCCTCTTTGACCTCTGGGGTCAAGACGGCCGACTTTGTGGTACCAACAAAGAAGCCCGTGATGCCCCTCGCACACATAAGCGAAAGGGCATGACGGGCTTTCTTGGTTACAGCTTGTGGTGCTTATTTGGATATTGGCTGGTGCACTTCGATGATGTTGCCGTCCGGGTCTTGCAAGAAGATCTGGTACCAGTTGGCCATGGCCCAAACACCGTAGTCCGCATATGGGATTTTCAGCTCTTCCAGGCGCTTTTTGAAGCCTTCGATATCGTCCGTGCGGAAACAGAAATGGCCGCTGTGCAGAGGGTTGATTGCCTGGTTCATGCGGAAGCTGAGGTCGATGTCCTTGGTCGCCAGGTGGAACTCAACAGCGCCGTCAGTCACGAAATCGACTTCCGCACTGTAGCCATGGGCCGTATCAGTGTTGCAACGCACGTGCTCCTCATCCTCGATACGGTCAAGGTCGAAAATGGAGCGATAAAACGACGAAAGGCGACCGACGTTTTCCGAGCAAAGGTTCATGTGGTGGAAATGAAATTTCATGGCTGATCCTTCGAATTGTATTTGGAAGTAAGGGGCTCATGCCTTGGTAAATCCCGCGCCAGTAGGGCAACTGCGGGACGGCTATGGCTTTGCTGACAGTCCTGAGACCTCCTTGAGAGGTGGGTGGTGACTGCCGACGACTCATATTAAACAGATTCAGATATGAATGGAAAGATGCATGGGTGAAATTTAATCGTGGAACTAGCTTTACACCCTCGGGATTCCTCGTGATAGGATGCATACACACAACAACAATTTCACCTACGAATCGTATTTACGATCGCTAGGTAGAGGAGGAAAACTCCATGCGTGAGCAAAACAAATCGGCGTCAGGTCGACTCGAAACCTGCTCCATTAGCAACGTACGGCGTGTAGCTGCAATGCTGGATCTGCCTTCTGAGGGTCTTGTAGAAGGTGCGGCTCTGCCTCGTGGTTGGCATTTCACGTTGCTAGGAGCGGATACTCTGAGGTCTCATCTGCGTGGAGATGGCTTTCCAGGTCTAGGGATTCCGCTTCCAGAGCTGGGGCTTCCTCGTTTGCTCCAGGCAGGACGGAATGTGACCTTCCATGGCGACATCCCCATCGGCGCCAATATCACTCGAAATAGCTCGATAGCCAGCCTCGAAAGGAAGTCAACTCGATCGGGCGAAATCGCTATCGTCGTCGTTGATCATCGCTTGGTCGTTGTTGGTGAGTCGAAGCCAGCTATCAACGAAACCCAAACGTTCTTTTTGTTGCCCGCGACCGCCGAGCGGCCCTCATATGAGGCTGAGCCAGAGCTCGTCACGTTGAGCCGACAGAAGTCCATCACCCCGGACGACACGCTGTTATTCCAATATTCAGCCTTAGGGTTCAACTCTCACAAAATCCACCTCGACAGGGCCTATGCGCGGGAAGTTGAAGGGTTTCCAGATCTCGTTGTGAATGGGGGCCTGACAACCTTGTTACTGACTGAGTATTTGCGAACCGAACTTAAGATCACGCCGAGGCAGCTGAAAATTAAGTACACGGCACCGTTGTTCAGTAGCCGCTCTCTGACCATCGCGGATGACAGCCAAGGCGATGTGTTGAACATCAAGGTGTTCAACAACTACGGAAAAGTGGCTGCGGAAATGGAGGTGGAAGCTTATGAGTATTAAGCCTCTTGAAGGTATCCGTGTGTTGGATCTCACCAGTGTCGTCGTCGGCCCGGCGTGCTCTGCTCGGCTTGCGCAGTACGGAGCAGAGATCATTAAGGTGGAGAGCCCAGAGGGTGACCTAATGAGGGGGTTGGGTGGTACTTCACCTACCGGCCAACACTCAGGTGCCTACCTTCATTTGAATCGCGGTAAGCGCAATATTTGCCTCAACCTGAAGCAGGCCGGTGCACGTGAAGTGATGGATCGGCTGGTTGAATCAGCGGATGTGATCATTGCCAATATGAGGCCTCAGGCCCTGGTCAAACTCGGAATCGATTCGGAGAGCATTCTGCAGGAGTACCCTGAAAAGGTTTATTGCCTGATAACAGGCTATGGCACCGACGGCCCCTACGCAGGCGAGCCGACATACGACAGCGTGATCCAGGCGGCTACAGGTATGACCGGTCTCTCGCTCGCACGTGATGGGGTGCCACGGTATGTCCCTATGCTGATCTGCGACCATGTCGTAGGCGAAATTGCGGCAGGTTCGATTGTTTCTGCACTTTATCATCGCCGTGAAACCGGTCTGGGCGCTAGCCTGGAGATCCCTATGTTCGAAACCATGTCCGCGTTCGTGCTGCAAGAGCACTTGGCGCAACAGAGTTTTGATCCTCCTGTTGGCCCTGCTGGTGATCAGAGGCTCTTAAGTCCCCATAACAAACCAGTACAGACCGCCGATGGGTGGATTTCATTTACGGTCAATACCGACGCTCAGGTCATAGCCTTTTTAGAGACAGTTGGGAAAGCAGATCTGATTGGTGATCCGCGGTTCTCCTCGGTCGCTGGGCGTGCAGAGAATGTGAAGGAGTGGTTTGAGATCCGAGGGGCACCTCTGCTTGATAAGACGACAGCGCAATGGCTCGCCGACTTTCGGACTGCAGACCTAGCAGCAAAACCCTGTCACACGCTCGAGACGCTCCCTAACGATCCTCATCTCCAGGCCGTTGGACTTATCGACTACGAGACGCATCCTACGGAAGGAAAGGTTGCTTGCATACGTTCCACGATCAGCTTCAACGGTAGTTACTTGGATGCCGGTGCCCCAAGCCAGCCGAAGGGTTGGGAGACCAGAAAGCTGCTTGAGGAGATGGGCTTCGATTCTGAGGCTATCGACGATCTGGTCTCGACCCGGGCGGCCTTGGTAGCTCAGAGAGTTTAGTGGTACCGAAAACAACAAGACGTGAAGGTGAAGCAATGAACGAATCACAGGCAGAAAACATCAGAACAATGGGTATTGTCGGTGCCGGCGCAATGGGGCGAGGCATTGCCCAGATTGGGGCGCTGGCAGGCGTCAAGGTACTGATGTTCGATACCAATCCCGAGACGGTGCAAGCAGCATATGACCAGGTGTGCTTGATGCTCGACAAGCTCACTAACAAGGGCAAGTTGGATGCGCAACACGCGGTGATTGCCAAGTCATGCTTGTGCCAATCGACTTCGATTGCTGAGTTGGCTGACTGTGACCTCGTCGTCGAAGCTGTGGTGGAGCGCATCAACGTAAAGCAGGAGATTTTTCAGAACCTGGAAAAGGTTGTGTCTGAAGCCTGCATTTTGGCTACAAACACCTCATCTCTATCCATCACCGAGATAGCCAGTGCCTGCGCCTATCCAGCTAGGGTCGCGGGGTTTCACTTTTTCAATCCCGTGCCGTTGATGAAGGTAGTTGAGGTCATCGATGGAGTGCATACCGATCCCGCAGTATCCAGCGATCTCATCGCTTTTGCTCGACGTCTTGGCCACACGCCGGTGCGAGCAAAGGACATGCCTGGATTCATCGTGAACCATGCTGGGAGAGCGATGAATACCGAAGGGCTGAAGATATTGGGAGAGGGCGTGGCTACCTGCGAGCAGATTGATGCAATCATGCGCCAACAAGCCGGGTTCAAGCTTGGGCCGTTTGAGTTACTTGACCTCACAGCGCTCGATGTCTCTCAGCCGGTGATGGAATCGATCTACCACCAGTTCTACGAGGAACCTCGTTTCCGCCCATCGCCCATCACCCGGGTCAGGCTCGCTGGTGGGCTGCTAGGCCGTAAAAGTGGTAGAGGCTTCTACAGCTATGCAGCGGGTAGGCAGGTAGTTTCTGATGATCAGCCGGCCCCCTCGGTGTTGCCACGCACCGTATGGGTTAGTAATCGATATCCTGAGGCTGCGGCTCAGGTGCGAGCCCTTATTGAGAGCGCAGGAATAGAGATCGATGACGGACAGCGGCCTGGGCCTGGTTCACTCATCGTAGTTACACCGTTGGGTTCTGATGCCACCACCTCTGCCGTAGCGGAGGCATTGGACGCGACTCGTGTTATTGCCGTGGACGCTTTGTATCCTTTTGAGCAAGGACGACGGCGAACACTGATGACGACGCCGGCGACTCATCAGTCAGCGTGGAATGAGGCTCATGCGCTTTTTGCTCATGATGAGTCACCGGTCACAGTGATCAATGATTCAACAGGATTTGTGGCTCAACGCATCGTAGCGCTGATTGTGAATGTCGGGTGCGACATTGCTCAGCAGGAAATTGCCTCTCCCTCGGATATTGACCTCGCTGTTGAGCTTGGGCTCGGCTATCCAATGGGCCCATTCAAGCTTGGAGATCATTTCGGGCCAAAGGTCATTCTTGAGATTTTGAGCAATATTCAGGACGGGCTTGGCGATCCCCGATATCGACCATCTCCCTGGCTTGCTAGACGAGCAATGTTGAACATTCCGCTGAGGAATACTGAAAGAGTTATTTGAACCGTTGCAAACGTGACGGTGCTTTATAGGGGATTAATGGAGCTGGAGGAGTGTGAACTTTACTGGCTATGTCCTGCCTGGATTTATTGCAAAGTTATAATCGAAATACTGTAAAAACGAAAATAATTACAAGAGGTTTTTATGAAAGAAGCTACGATGGATCAGGTTGAAACCAAACCAGAAAGCTCTATGGCTATAAGGGCTACGGTAGCAAGCTCAGTCGGTGCCGCATTGGAGTGGATTGACTTTGCTGCATATGGTGCTGTTGCTGCGACAATTTTTCCTAAATTGTTCTTCTCTGCAATGGATCCTAATATGGGGATCCTGGCAGCCTTCATTACATTTGGTATTGGCTTCTTCGCTCGACCTTTGGGCGGGATTTTCTTTGGAATGCTCGGAGACAAAATCGGTCGAAAAAATATTTTGCTTTATACATTGTGCCTGATGGGTGGTGCCTCATTCTTAATAGGATGTCTGCCTACTTATCAAACGATAGGAATAGCTGCTCCAATTTTTCTGGTGGCGTTACGCTTCTTCCAAGGCTTTGCGTTGGGAGGTGAGGCCACTGGGGCGCAACTGATGACGATGGAACATGCTCCGAAGTCGAAGCGGGGCCTCTATGGATCGTTCATTAATATCGGATCATCGTTTAGCTCAGCCTGCGCCAACGGGATGATGTTCGCTCTTATCGCTATAATGGGTATTGTCGAATTTGAGTCTTGGGGCTGGCGTATCCCGTTCTGGATGAGTTTTCTCCTGGTTATCGTCGGCGTCTACATTCGTATGCGTGTTACGGAAACACCAGCCTTTCAGAAAGCTCAGAGTCAGGGTGTTACTGAAAAGGTTTCTGCATTCGATGTTTTCAAACAATATCCAAGAACCATTCTGCGACTTCTGATTATCTGGTGTGCACCGACTGCATGCTTCTATGTTATTACCGTTTTCTCACTCAGCTACTTGACTAAAAACTTAGGCATGGACAGCCAAAGCGCTTTCTTGTGCTTGGCTGGCGCAAACCTGTTAGCCGTAGTGATGGTGGTTTCTGGGGGAGCATTGAGCGATAAGTTCGGTCGTAAGCCCATCATGTTGATCTCGTCAGTCTTGATGTTGATCGTTTCTATGTTCTATTTCTCAATGCTGGATACGAAGAACTGGTACGTGATTTTTGCCGCTATGGCAATGTTTGTAGGTTTCCTGCAAATCCAGTCGGGCGTGCAACCTGCTTTCTTCGCCGAACCGTTTCCTACAAAGGTCCGTTACTCTGGATCTGCAGCTGCCTATACAGGCGCGAATTTAGTAGCTGGCGGCCCAACACCTTTCGTTGTGGCCTGGTTGCTACAAAACGGAGGCGGATCGACGTTGCCCGTAACTATTTTCTGCGGGGTAATTATCTGTCTGGCTCTCGTTGCAATTATCTGCAGCCCGGAAACTCGCCATCTTGAGATGTCTCGATAGTTCTCTTTAACAATTAATTACTTAGTGGAGCTTTAATCATGATCCTTAAAGATAAGGTGTGTGTAATCGTCGGAGCCGCGTCTTTACGAGGGATTGGCTACGCGGCTGCTGGCCTTTTCGCAAGTCAGGGTGCAATCGTTGTGGCAGTCGATTTGGCGATGAATGACGATGTCGCATCTACCATCAAGCATTCCATTGATGAAAAATATGGGATTGACAGTGTTTTGATTGGGCGTAAATGCGATATCTCTAGTTCAGCTGAGTGCGCTGATCTCTTGGATAGTGTAGCTGATCAGTTCGGCAGAGTTGATGCTTTGGTTAACTGTGCGGGGATCGTGCAATCGCTTTCAGTGTTATCCATAAACGAATCCGACTTTGACCGGATGATCAGTGTGAATCTGAAGGGCGCTTTCAACCTTGCTAAAGAAACATTGCGAGTAATGAAACCGCAAGGCTTCGGCTCTATAGTGAATGTCGCCTCTGTTGCTGCTCAGCGTGGCGGTGGCTTGGTGGGTGGCGCCCACTACGCGGCCTCTAAGGGGGGGGTCATCAGCCTTACCAAAACGATTGCGAGAGAGTTTGGAGTTGACGGTATTAGGGCGAATACCGTGTGCCCATCAATGACCGAAACAGGGATGATTGATGGCATGAACCCGGAAAAATATAAGGAGATAGTCTCGGCCATTCCCTTGCAGCGGGCTGGGCATGCTGAGGATATCGCCGGCGCCTGCCTATTCCTCGCTTCTGACTTTTCCTCCTATATCACGGGGACAACATTAGATGTCAATGGTGGTAGTCACATCCACTAATAGGCTGTGAACATAGTTTAATAACGCTCTCTTTTAATTGTTAATTCAATAGTTTGGCTATTGCGATGGCGTATACCTGTGCGCGTAATAGTCAAACTAGCGTCGCCTGAAAACAAAAATAATGGTGATCGAGGGGCTTCACGAATGAAAAGTAACCAGGTCGTTGCGGCTGCATCCATTTCTTTGCTGAGCTTGAATTGTTTGGCTGCGGGGTTTCTTGAGGACTCAAAGTCTTCAGTCGGGTTGCGGACTTTGTATTTCGAAAATGACAATAGAGAAACTGGAGGCGCCGATCAGCGGCAAACTGCCCAAGGAGCGAGAGTTGATTTCGTATCGGGATTTACGCAAGGCACAGTTGGCTTCGGTTTGGATGTCCAAGGGCTCCTGGGCTTAAGTCTTGGAGGTGGTATAGATCACCAGTCTCCGTCGACCGTCAACACGGTAACTCCCGTGGATTCGGACGGTTCGCCAGTGTCTAGTTGGACGCGCGCCGGCGGGAATGTCAAAGCCAAATACTCTAAGTCTGAGCTTGCAGTAGGGACGACAATCGCTCCCAATCTACCTATTTTGGTCGCCAACGACTCCAGAGTTATGCCTCAAAATTTCGAGGGTGGAATGCTAACGTCCAAGGAGTGGGATGGATTGACATTGACTGGGGGTAAGCTTACGCAAGGTGCCAGTCGAGCTTCCAGTAACTATTCGGGGCTTGCTGTCAGTGGCGGCAGTGAAGGTTCGAATGACTTTACTTTCGTGGGAGGTGATTGGAAGCCGAGAGCGGATCTGCTAATGCAGTATTACCACTCTAATTTGGAAAACTATTACTCGCAGGAATTTTTTGGCTTGGTGCACGTTTTTAATATAGCCGAAAATCAATCTTTAAAGTCAGATCTAAGATACTTTAAGAGTGACTCGGATGGTAAAAATGGTTCAGGCGGGTATTTGTTCAATAACGCTGGGGGATACGCCGATACTCCAGGTAAAGTCGACAACAGAACATGGTCGGCGATGTTCACATACTCTCTAGGCTCCCACGCTTTGATGTTGGGTCATCAGAGGGTAAGTGATGATGGTGCAATGGTGTATGTTAGTAGTGGAAATGTCCGTGGCGGGAACGGCAGCCTAGAAGGGCAAGGGGGAGCCAGTGTCTACTTGTTCACTGACTCATTAATCAACGCGTTTGTCAGGGCAGGCGAAAATACTACTTTTGGCCAGTATTCATATGACTTCGCTGGCGCTGGGGTGCCGGGGCTAAAGGCATATTTTGTCTACCTCAGGGGAGATGACATCAAGGACGCAAAAGGCAGTGGCAAGGAGTATAGCGAATGGGAAAGGGACATGCGCTTAGACTACGTTTTGCAAAGCGGCCCGCTCAAAAACCTCGCGTTTTCTCTACGTCGAGGTAATTTCCGAACTGAGGTGCCAAACTCTCAGGGTGGCATCGATTATGATCAAACCCGTTTTTACGTAAACTATACTTACCCTTTTAAGTAGCTGGCAGACAGGCTGCGTCGGTTTCATTGATCGACGCAGCAGAGCCTTGGTTGATATTAATGAATCCCACTAACTCTATTCGATAGCAGTAGCGCGGCAGTTTCCAGTGAACTTTGAACCTCTGCTATAGATTTTCGCTTTGACTGATCGATTCGTTCTGCATAGGGAACTGTTAAAGCGGCAATAGCATGTTTTTGCGAATCCAGGATTGGAAAGCTAACGGCGTACAGCCCGCGAACCTGGATACTATGCGCAGATTCATAGCCATTCGCAGCAATGCGATCAAGGATATGGTCTAGCTGAGGGTCGGCATGATCTGGGTTACGGGATAGGGACTCTTCAATCCGTAACGCCCTAACGCCTTTATCTTGGAATGCTAAAAGCACTCGGCCTGAGGCGGAAATAATAACGTCGAGTTCGGCGCCGACACGTACACTGAACCCCATTCCACTGGGCACATCTACTTTAGCGATAACCATTTGCTTGCCTTGACCATATAGGGTCAGGTGGCAGGACTGGTCAAGTTCGCTGGCGAGCTTGTGCATAATTGGTCTGGCTTCGTTTAGCAGCCGGTGAGTTGGCGGATTCTTGTGGGCCAATTCAAAAATCTTATTGGTGATGCTGTAGGTGTCCTCTACTAGGGCGACATAATTTCTGCCAACTAAGCAGTTGATCATTCGGTAAACTTCACCGACACTTCTACCTAATTTTTGAGCAATTTCTCGCTGAGATAAAGGTTGTTCTGTCTCGCACAGCATTTCCAAGATATCCAGACCCTTCTCGAGAGCGGGGGCTGCGTAAGCTTTGCTATCAGATTCTGAATTCTTGTTCGTGTCGTCGTCTTTCATTGTCTGTTCGCCTAGGGCTTTTCTCAGGAGCGATTGGGTTAACCCGCAGTCAAGAAAGGATTATACATTTTTAGTGGGTGTTCGAAAGCCAGAATGTCATCTGTGCGTGAGGTTTTTGTCGTTCTTGGTGGTTGTCAGAGGCTCAATGAGCTACAGAGTCTTTTTCGTTGGAGCTAAACGCGTAGGGCGCTTTAACTAAGGGCTGACATTAGATGGCCGCTTTTACTTTTATTAGTTTTTATTGAGTTTTTGCCTTGACTGATATCTCGAATGGAGAAGTTGGCTTGCAATATATAAATCTGCACCTTGGTTAAATATTTCATACAAGATAATAATTGAATTTTGGTGCTGGGATGGGTGCGTATCCTACGTAAGGATTGAGAAAATGGCGATATCGGTGTGTGTGCTGTCCATGCCAAGTTATCGCGTTTGGGAGCGTTAGTGTTGGGCAGCGGGCTTCGTAATCACTGCCGATCCCTTTTCAGCGACGACACCATCATCAGGTGACAAACCGCCTGCGACACCGACGGCACCTGCGATCTGTCCGTTAATCACCACCGGAACGCCACCCTCCATTGGGAGAATGTCCGGAAGATTCTGGAAGCCTGGGTGCCCCTGCACGATCTGCTGTTCCAATGCCTTTGTCGCAAACCCACAAATTGCAGATGCGCGAGCTTTCCTAATGGAGGCTTCAACCATCCCACTTGCTACGTTGTCTGAGCCCATCGTCTGGTCAACGGTACTTAGCGTCCGTGTAGTGGGAATCCAGTCCTCTTTCCGCCACTACGACTTCACTTGGGCTAAGAATTGGTGGGCCGTTGCTCAACTGCTCGAGCAGGTTGACGAAAGGCTGCTAGCGAAGTTCGAGCGAGCCTTAATCGGTCTCCCTCTGCCTGACCTGATCTCATCGACCAAACTTAGCTTCCGGCGGTTTGGCGGTAGCGCGTAAAACGCTTGGATCGTCGGCATGGTCAAGATTACCTTTTGCCAAATTTTCCTGTTTAAGTTAACCAGGCTTTTGGGGTGTAGGAGGTTATGGGGAGCGGGGCGACAGGTACTCATGTCTTGGGAAATTCAGAAAAGGGTACAAGATTACGAATAAGTCGAGACTCGGGTGCGTGATCATCCCAAGCTTTAACCCTCGTATATCAACCTCTAGGCTTCGCCTGGCACGTACAGTACTGGAGGTTAAATCTATTTGGGGCTGGTGAACTTGGACTGTCGAGCTTATCAGGGATGCTGCAGACGAATTTTCCGATTACTCCATCGCGCTCAATGACTGCCTTCATGGCTTTCTGAAAGACCTAAGCAGGTTTGAGGCTTAGGTGCCGATAGTGATGCTAGTTTCTCCCGGACACCCCCTTGCTTTCACTGGGTGCCCCACTGTCTCGTTGGGCCGCACGCAGGGCAATCCCGCCGAACGAAATGCTCGAATCCACATATCTCAATGCCGACTTCATGTCCTTCCAGCCCACATAGCTCATCAGCCCTTTGATGTCCCACCCATTAGTGGACGCCCAAGTTGCAAAACCCCGTCGCATCGAGTGGCTGCTATACAGCTGCGCTGGCAATCCTGACTCCTTGAAAATGCGGCGCAGCACAGGGATAAGGCTATGCGGCTGCATGGCTTTGCCTGACAGATTCCCCCAGCGATCAATCCGCTGGAACACAGGGCCTTTCGCGATCCCGGCAACTGTAATCCAGTTGATGTAGGCCTCCACGGGGCAAAGAATGGTGAGCGCCGGCGTTTGGAAAGTAGTTCCATCATGCTGGCGGTCACCTTTGGTGTAAGGCAGGAAAAAGGTAATACCTTCACCGCTTACGGCTTGGGTGTCCTCCACCATAAGCCTGGCCAACTCGTCGCCTCTAAAGCCCCGCCAGAACCCAATCAGAATAATCGCCACCGAGCGACGATGACGCACCAGCGATTTGTAATCTCCCCGTTCAATCGCAGCTGCCGCTTCCCCTTCAAGCCATGTGACCGCTTGCTCCAGGTCCTTCAGCAGCAGTGGGGTGGCCTGTTTAACCTGTGCTGGGTGCACGACCCTGATGCCTTTGATCATCTGGCGAACGTCAGGGGTCTTGGTTGGATCAGGGAAACCTTGAGTGATGTGCCATTGCGCAAGGGCCGCCAGCCGCTGCTTCAGCGTGTTTATGGAGAGTTTGTCGGCGTACTCCGCAAGGTAACGCACGACACCCGCGCCGGTTGTGGGCAGGTAACCGCCCCAAGTCACCTCGAAGTGTTCGATCGCCGCCCGGTAACTCTTTCGCGTGTTCTCCCGGGTGCCGGCGTCGAGGTACCGATCTGCCTTTTCCATCGTACTTTGCCTTCAAAGTCGGAGCGTTTCTGCCTGCTTAAGGCTCTTGGAGGTTTTCTGAGCGCCACAAAGAGTCAAGAAGCCATAAAGTACTATTATGTGCTTCTAGAAAATCAAGATCAAACGGGGTAAAGTCTGCTAATAGTGTTATGTACCTACATGACATGTAAAACAGTACAAAATCGTAGGAGCCCCCATGGCCCGAGGCGGAATCAATAAAGCTGTTGTGCAAGAAGCACGTCAGGCGCTACTGGCCAGGGGAGTCAACCCTAGCATCGATGCAGTGCGCGTAGAACTCGGAAATACGGGCTCCAAGACAACGATTTCTCGGTATCTGAAAGAACTTGAGCCCTCCAGCCCAGAGCCCGTGGCAGCACGGGAACGTATGGGCGACATGCTCAACGGCATTGTGCAAATGCTGCTGGATCAGCTTATGGAGGAGGGACAGGAAGTTATCTCCCAGGCGACCGCGGCTTTTAACGTTCAGCGGGCCGCGCTGGAAAATCAGATCATCGAGCTCAGATCGGAGTTGGCTACCGCTCAAGGTAATTCGGCCACCCAACAGGCCGCGATAGAGACGCAGAGCGCTGAACTTGTGACTACCCAGTCCTCACTTCAGGCGGAGCTGACCCGCAACGCAAACCTCAATAACCGCTGTACCAATCTTGAGTCTTTGGTTGCTGAAAAGGACAAACACATCCAATCCCTGGAGGAGAAGCACGTTCAAGCCCGTGGGGCGCTTGAGCACTATCGGGAAGCGGCGAAGGAACAGCGAGATCAGGATCAACGTAAGCACGAGTCTCAACTGCATGAGATGCAGGTTGAGCAGCGCAAGCTGCGGGAGACTATCGCTGTGAAACAGGACGATTTGACTCGACTGAATCGTGACAATGAACGCCTGCTAGGCGAAGCCAGGCAGCAAAGTAAAGCCCTGCACACTCAGGAGGCCTTGGTTCAGTCTCTCAACTCTCAAATTCAGGGACTACGCCAGAGTGAGGCCAAGTCCGTTGGGGTGGCTGAGCACCTCAAGGAGCAGATCTCAGCTCTGCGCGAGGAGGTCAAGGCACTCCACAGGGCAACAGCTATAGCCGATCTCCGCGAGCAAGAGACCGTGGCGCTGCTGGCGACTGTGCAGAAAGAGAATGAGCATCTGCGGCAAGTTAAGATCGAGAGGTTAGGCCTGGAGGAGGGTAGCGATGCTTCTTCAGGGGCAGAAGATAAGCAATTTACCGGGCACGCCAAGCCTTCGAAACGACCGAGGAGATGAAGCATGGATCAGATCACGGGAAATCCACGCAACCATGATGAAGGCACTTCAGGTTGGAAATTCGCTCATCAGCGTCTATCCCAAATGCTCATAGAAAGGGTTGAGCCGTTCGGCTCTCCATTCCGGTACGTCCAGCGCCTGGCTGAAATCGAACGTGAACACCCGGCCCTCACTTGCTGCAAACAAGCAGCGCCTGAGCGCTAGAGATAAGCTCAGTGACTCAGACTGAAGCCAGCTCACCACCCACTTGTCCAGGACCGCAGCGTCTCCGCTCTCAAGCTCATGCAGAACGGAAGTGAACTGAGTAAATGGTACAGCGGGATCGCCGAGGATAAATTTTTCAACCACACTGCTGAAACAGCCATTTGCGAGTGACACATCGATCAAAATTTTTGATCTTTGCAGGGCCTACGCCATCCGTAAGCGTTCCGCCAACTCACCTTGCGTGGTTGGGGTATTTGCGCAGACTCACCCATCCAATTGCATTCGACCTGACCAGCCATTTGCATAGAATTGACCACCACATTTCATGACCTTGACCGGCAGAGAACGACTGTGGATTCAAACGGTGGATGTAACAATAGCCAGCCTACTCTCCGTCCTGGAGCCTGTATGCTGAAAGCAAAAGTCAGAGCCGTTTGTAGGAGTCAACGATGAAAATAACCGGAAGAGTCGAAGTCGAGACCGTCACGGACGTCGTGTGCGATGTGTGCCGTTGCTCCACCCGCTTGGATACTGGTGGGCATCAGTTCGGCACCCTACAAGCACACTGGGGCTATGGCACTGCCCATGATGGGGCGCGCCATGAACTGCACCTGTGTGAGGAATGCTTCTTCCGAACGTTGGCTTACCTCAAGCAGGAGCGGCGAACTCAACATCTGCTCAGCGAGGATGGCCAGGATCTCACCGATAATCTCGGCCTGGTCGCGAAGGATGATTATTTTGGTGACACTGGGAGCCGATAGATAGTCTCTGCAAATCGCAAGCGGTCGGATAAGAAGTAGCGTTTGCCCAGAACCCCTTGCATGGTTAGACGGGCCCCCACTTATGCGGCAGTAGCTCGATCTCACTCGCCCGCTGCGCCGGCAACCGAGTTAGCACATCTTTGAGATAGGCATACGGATCATGCCCATTCATGCGCGCCGACTGGATCAAACTCATGATCGCCGCCGCCCGTTTTCCGCTGCGTAGTGATCCAGCGAACAACCAATTCGAGCGTCCAAGAGCCCACGGCCGTATCTGGTTTTCGACCGCGTTATTATCTATGGGCACTGCGCCGTCCTCGATATATCGAGCCAGTGCGCCCCAGCGCTTTAGGCTGTAATCCAGTGCTTTGGCGATAGCCGATCCTTCGGGCACAAGATCGCGCAGGGCCAGCATCCAGGCATGCAGTGCATTGAGTATTGGCGCCGCTTTTTCCTGACGTATTCTACAGCGATCTTCATCAGTCATATCTCGCGCTTGCCGTTCGATATCCTGTGCGCTGGGTTGTCTGGTGAAGCAGTGAAAATAGGAGGCGTACAGCGGAGCACGACGGAGTCGACAACGTGCCGCTTCGCTTATAGCATCAGGCAACACGGCCATCAAAGCGCCATATAGCAGCAATTCGCCAAGGAACGTCGAACGTGATCACCAAGATCCGCATCCGTGGGTACCGCATCTACAAAGATTTCCTGCTAAAGCCCAACCCGGCCGTGAACATCCTGGTCGGAGACAACGACGCCGGTAAATCCACCTTAATGGAGGCCATCTCACTGGCGCTCAACGGACGGATTGGTGGGAGAGGAATCCTGGAGGAGCTGAATCCTCACTGGTTCAACACCGAGACGGTGGCTGAGTTTCTTGCACTAAGAAGGGCTGGAATGAAGCCGGCATTACCACAGATTCTCATCGAGCTCTATCTGCAGGACACGGAAGATCTCCAGGGACTGCTGGGCGCAGTGAATGCCGATGTTCCAACGAACGCTTGTCCTGGTGTCTTTCTCTCCGTCTTCCCCAACGAGGAGTACAAGGATGAGCTGGATGAATGGTTAAAAAATCCATCTTCGCTACTCCCCGTTGAGTACTACACCTACGAATGGCGATCGTTCGCTGATAATGAGCTCACACGACGGCCGCGAGCGCTCTCGGTGGCCACCATCGACTCCCGTACAGTCAAATCCGCCGCCGTCGTCGACTACCATCTTCGCCAAATCCTAAGCGATCACTTGGAGTCATCCGAGAAAGCAGAGATTTCGCTGGACTACCGCAATATCAAAGCGTCCATGACAGATGGCGTGCTGGCACCTGTGAACAAGCGACTTTCGGGTCTAGGCGCAGCGCTCCAAGAAGAGCCCATGGCGCTGGCCATGGATCAGACATCCCGCACATCTTGGGAAAGCGTGGTCACTCCACACGTCGACGGGCTACCGTTTGCGATGGCGGGCCAAGGTCAACAGGCTGCGATCAAGATCTCTCTTGCAATGAAGCGTCATTCCTCTCGGGCGAATATCGTAATGATCGAGGAGCCCGAAAACCATCTATCTCACACGAGCTTGACGACACTACTCAATCGTATCGAAGATCTGGCCACGGAAGAGCAGCAGCTATTCATTTCGACTCACAGCACATACGTTTTGAACCGCCTCGGCCTCGATGCGTTGTTGCTTCTTCAACGCAACAGCGCATCCAAAATTACTGAACTTCATCCAGATACAGTGAGCTATTTCCAAAGGCTACCTGGCTACGACACCCTCCGCCTAGTGCTAGCGAAAAAGGTCGTCTTGGTCGAAGGCCCATCTGATGAAATCATCTTCGAACGCGTCTATCAGGATTGCTTCAGTGCACGCCCGATGGCCCACGGTATAGATGTCATCAGCATGCGTGGACTGGCTTTGGCGCGATGCTTGGAGCTTTGCGCAGCGATCAACAAGCCCGTTGCTGTGATGCGCGACAACGACGGCGTTGATCCAGCCGAGCTACGGGAACCGGTTGAAAAGTGGCTGGACGCGAAGCGAAGAGAGCTGTTCATTGGCTTAGTCGCCGACGGCACCACGCTCGAACCACAACTCATTACGGCGAATGGCGAGCCTCACTTGCGCACGATGCTTGGCATCACTGCGGCAGCGACGTTATTGACCTGGATGGCACGAGGGAAAACGGAAGGAGCAATTCGACTAGCTCAGTCGGATGAGATACTGAGCCCACCGGCCTACATGAAGGCCGCGGCGGAGTTCATCCACTATGCCTAGCATTCTGACCTTGGCTGTCGCCGGTGGTAGAAAAACTCAAGGACTGGTCGATCACTGCAAAGCCATACCTACCGAACGGCGCGTGCTTGTTGTCACGTTCACCCAGACCAACCAGCAGGAACTGATCCATCGCCTCGGCTCCCAAGCTGGCGATCGCCATAACATCGAAGTTCTTGGCTGGTACACATTCTTGCTTCGCCACTTTGCAAAGCCGTTCCTGCCATTCAAATTCCCGGGTGAGCGGGTAGGGGGCTTCAACTTCGAAGGTCGTCCCAGCATGTACGCGAGCGGCAAGCAGAGATTTATGGATGGTAGCAACCAGATCTACGCATGCGAGCTCGGCCGACTCGCGCGGGAGCTTATGGCGGCCACCCCAGCGTTGATACGCAGACTTGAATGTCTTTACGACGAAATACTGATCGACGAGGTACAAGATCTCAGTGGCTACGATTGGGAAATCGTCCATGAATTACTTGAGTCGAGGATCGACGTCCGCATGGTTGGGGACGTGCGCCAGGCGGTGCTCTCGACCAATCCGCGAGGACAGAAAAACAAGCAGTATGGATACGCAGGTGCGCTTGAGTGGTTTCTTGTGCGCGAAAAGGCAGGGCTGCTTAGCATTGACTATGCGACCACGACTTACCGCTGCCGAACTGAAATCGCGACGTTCTCTGACACCATTTTTGATGCGTCATGGGGCTTCCCAGGAACCGCGTCAGAGAACCACGCGGTGTCTGAGCATGATGGCGTGTACTTAGTGCATTCCAAGCATGTTCATCAATACGTTGAACAATACCGACCTCAGTGCCTTCGCAGCACCATAGCTTCTGGTAAGGAGTTCGCTTTGGACTTCATGAATTTCAAGGTATCAAAAGGCGCCACGTTCGAACGTGTGCTAATCATGCCAACCGCGCCGATCAAAGCTTTCATCCAGAAGCAGACGTATCTCGAGTCCACGCCAGCGGCCGCCTTTTATGTTGCAGCTACGCGGGCAAAGCAAAGCTTAGCGATCATCATCGATAAGCCTGGCAACTCGAAACTGCCGGTGTGGGTGCCTTGATCAAGAGGCAGACCTGGCAGCTTTCGTTATCTATGGTCACCCGATACACAGATGACAGCGGAAGCGGACGGTGAAGCACAGTAATTGTGGAAAACGGGGAACGCTTTCCCGGTTTTCCACAATTACTAGTATGGATTTCTCAGAATTACTTCGGGGTAGTCCAGGTGCAGCTCACATAAAGCGGGGAACCCTCTAATACACGATTTAACATAATATACATTATGCGTACCCATAGGTATTCCACACAGGGCGTCTCCAAGGTACATTTCAAACCCCAGCCACATCCCTCGACCACATCCCTCAGGATTGTCCCTCATGCATGAAGCAGCCCATCAAATCATCGATCTCTACGAGCGTCACGCTCAAACATGGGACCGTGTTCGCTCGCGGCGCCTGGTCGAACAATCCTGGCTGGATCGTTTTCGTCAGGCCATGCCTGTTGCTACTGGTGATGTTCTCGACATCGGCTGTGGCTGTGCCGAACCCATGGCCGCTTACTTGATCGACGCCGGACACAGCGTGTGTGGCATTGATTCGTCCATGGCGATGATCACCTTGTGTCAGCAACGTTTCCCACAGCACGACTGGCATGTTGCCGACATGCGCCAGTTAGCGCTTGATCAGCGTTACGCGGGTATCCTGGCGTGGGACAGTTTCTTTCACCTGACGCCTGAGGATCAGCGCCGAATGTTCCCGATTTTCCAGGCCCATGCCCAACCTGGTGCCGCATTGATGTTTACCAGCGGAACGGCCCATGGCATCGCGTTGGGCAGGTTCGAGGGTGAAACGCTTTATCACGCCAGCCTGGACCACGATGAGTATACTGCGCTGCTCAATGCCCATGGTTTTAGCGTCGTTGAGCAAGTAACGGAAGATCCGGATTGTGGTGGGCATACTATATGGTTGGCTGTTTTCGGTTAGAAACGTCCCTTTGCCCTGCATGTTTATATAAAAAATTCTTATAACTCAACTAAACATCCATTTAGTTGAGTTAGTTCTATTTTGCTCCTAAGGTACCAACCAGCAAAGATCGGCACACCAAGTGGCCAACAAAATATGGGAAGGCCTAGCGCTATCTAACAATGTGTAGCGAATTTTGCCAGACATCGCTGGATATCGCTAAATTCTCGCATCTACATATCCTTTCTTGAAGGCACCAGCGCGTCATCACCCTCCTCGCTCCATGAATCCTCGATTCATGACCGTTCTAGTGCGGCTCTGTCAATGCCCCCCACTGTGGGGGGGCGTGACGGAGGTCGAACTTACTACTTTTGCGCAGTGCCGAAGTTTCTCACTTCACCGACGCTCCCCCCTCGCCGCCGGGGGGGTAATAGTTGCTCGACATCTTCAGGATGGCCCTCAGAGTTTTCACCTTGCCGCTATTGGCAGTCCAGAGGAGCATCACCATGTTGTACGAGAACATCGATACTGCCGTCATAAACGATAACGACCTGCCGTGGGTCCCCTTCACGCCTTATGACGATAATGTCTTCATCAAATACTTCAAGTGCGACCCGGTTCGCGGTGAAACCATCACCCTGCTCAAGGCCCCGGCCGGCACCAGGCTGCTCAAGCACCACCACTCTGGCACGGTAATCGTCTATACCATCAAAGGCAGCTGGAAGTACCTCGAGCACGACTGGATCGCCACACCCGGTGGCGTGGTGTTCGAAACCGCTGCTACCAGCCACACCCCGATTGCCCTCACCGAGTACGGTGACGAAATCATTACACTGAACATCACCATGGGCGACCTGGTGTATTTCGACGAGAACAACAACGTCTGCGCCATCGAAAACTGGAAAACCGGTGTTGAGCGGTACCGAGCCTTCTGTGAAGCCAACGGTATCGAAGCCAAGGACATCACCAGCTTCTCGATATGACCCAGCCCTTGCGATCCCCTCCCCCTGAAGGGATCGCAACGAATTGCAATCCGCGCAGGATTAACGCTGCCGCGGCAGGTATCAGATTGATACAGGCCCAGCCTCCATACCCGGCAACAGCGTAACCTCTTCAGAAAAACAACAATTGATGGAGACACTATGTCCCAGAAGATGCCACGCTCCGGGCACTTCGCGCTGAAGCTGTGCATGCTGCTGTCCAGTTCGATCGCCGCCGCCGCACAGGACACACTGCCCTTCCCGCCTACGCCTTCGGCCAGTGACGCCAAGCCGACGCTGCAAGAGTCCAGACACCAGAAGCGCCAGCAGCAATCGCATTTACCGGCCGACGCACCGAACATTCTGGTGATCATGCTCGACGATGCCGGCTTCGCGCAGTCGGACACCGTCGGCGGCGCCATCCATACGCCGACCCTGAGCCGGATTGCCGATAGCGGTGTGCGTTACAACGCCTTTCATACCACGGCGATCAGCTCGGCGACTCGCGCCGCGCTGTTGACCGGGCGTAATCACCACCGGGTTGGCAACGGCGTTATTGCAGAACTGGCGACTGACTGGGATGGCTATACAGGGGAGATCCCGAAGAGTTCGGCAACCATGGCCGAGGTGCTCAAGCAGTACGGCTACAGCACCGCCGCCTTCGGTAAATGGCACAACACTCCGCCGCTTGACACTACGGCTGCCGGCCCCTTCGACACCTGGCCGACCAGTTATGGCTTCGAACATTTCTATGGTTTTCTGGCGGGCGAAACCTCCCAGTACGAACCGCGCTTGTACCGCGACACGACACCAATCGAACCACCGCGCGATCCGAAATATCACCTCAGCGAAGACCTGGCGAATCAGGCGGTGAACTGGCTGCAGGATCAGCAGACCTATGCGCCGAACAAACCTTTTTTCCTCTACTGGACCCCCGGTGCCGTGCATGGCCCGCACCAGGTGAACGCCGAGTGGGCAGACAAGTACAAAGGCAAGTTCGCTGGCGGTTGGGATGCCTATCGTGAGCAGACCTTCGCCCGCCAGAAAGAGTTGGGCTTCATTGCGCAAGACGCCAAGCTCACGCCTCGTCCGGCGGAACTGCCGGCCTGGGAAAGCCTGACGCCGGAACAACAGCAATACCAGGCACGCTTGATGGAAGTCTATGCAGGCTTCATGGAACATGCCGATACCCAGGCAGGGAAAGTTCTCGATGAACTGGAGCGCGAGGGTAAGCGCGACAACACTTTGATCTTCTATGTGTTCGGCGACAACGGCGCGTCAGCCGAAGGCATGGAAGGCACGATCAACGAATTGCTGGCTCAGAACGGCATTCCGGTGCCCAAAGAGCAGCAACTGAAAACCCTCAACGATATGTACGGTGGCCTGCCGGCGCTCGGTGGACCCAAGCTGGAAAGCATGTATAACGCCGCCTGGGCCTGGGCTGGCTCGGGGCCGTTCCCCGGGACCAAACTGGTGGCCGGTTATTTCGGTGGTACCCGAACTCCGCTGGCGGTGTCCTGGCCAAAGCAGATCAAGCCTGATGCCCACGTCCGCAGTCAATTCCACCATGTCAACGATATCGCTCCGACGGTCTACGACATCCTGAACATCACCGCGCCCAGAGAAGTCAATGGCATCGTCCAGGATCCGTTGGACGGCATCAGCATGCGCTACACCTTCAACGACGCCGAGGCGAAGTCGAAAAAGCCGGCGCAATACTTCGAAGTGCTCGGCAGTCGCGGCATTTACAAGGATGGCTGGATCGCCTCGGTATTCGGGCCACGCAAACCCTGGGTTCAAGGCTTTGCACAGTTCATGGGGTGGAATCCTGCGAACGACCAGTGGGCGCTTTACGATCTCAGCCACGATTACTCGCAAGCCACTGATGTGGCGGCCAGCCACCCAGAGAAACTCGCCGAGTTGAAGGCCGAGTTCGACGTTCAGGCCAAGGCCAACCATGTTTACCCGATTGGAGCCGGCCTCTACCCGTTTCTCGATCCGACAGCGCGTATCGCCACTAGCCAACGTGAATGGCATTTCAGCGACCGAACCAAGCGTATGCCGGAGTTGACTGCGCCGAACCTGCGCAACCAGAACAACAAGGTTGTGGTAGACGCAGTCGTACCAGGCAACGCTAATGGCGTACTGTACGCCCTGGGTGGTATTGGCGGCGGTGTGAGCCTGTATCTCGATGATGGTTACCTGGTTTATGAGTACAACGCGCTCGCCGTCGCCCGGGTCAAGTTGCGCTCGGAGCAGAGAGTGCCGGCCGGAAAAGTCAGTATCGAGGTGCTCACCAGCATGACCGCGCCTAAACCTGGCTCACCGGCGAACCTCAGCCTGCGCCTCAATGGCCAGGAAGTGGCCAAGGGAGTCACGCCTTTCACACCACCGATACTCTTTACCGCAAGCGAGACCTTCGATGTAGCCGAGGACCTCGGCTCACCAGTGGCCCTCGACTACTTTGACCGCGCACCGTTTGCCTTCAACGGCAAGATCAACGATGTGCATGTCGTCTATATGCCCTAAGTGGTAACGACCGTCCCGGGCTCCCTGGGACGGCTTTTGCAACGGTTTGGCAACCCCTGTTTCCTGAACGACGGATACCGACATGCGTTTCGTTCCCCCACTCAATCAGATTGCCCTGTCCGTAGTCGATCTGCGCCTGACCGAACGCTGGTTCCGTGAAGGTGTTGGCCTGCTGCCCGCCGGAGGTCGTCGATGGATGATGCGTGGCCCCCTGGCTTCAAGGGTACAAGGATTGCCCAAGGCAGCCTCGACCTGCTGGTGGCTGGTGGGCAGCAACCCTTGGGCGCAACTGGAACTGTTTCAGTTCGAGCGTCCGCTGGCGCGTCCGTTGCCGACTGACTTTCGCCCCTGCGACATCGGCTATACGCGCATTGGTTTATGGGTGGCTGATTTTGATGAGACGCTGATCCGTCTCGCCCGACTCGGCTCGCAACCGCTGTCCACCGTGCAGGGCCAGGCTGGCGAGCGCCGGGCCTGCGTGCGTAACCCCGATGGGGTTTATGTCGAAATCATGGAAGCGGATCCACTGGCCGGCCATGTCACGCCGGGGCATAACAGCCCTGTCGCGATCCGGTCGGTAACCATGTCCGTCCCTGATCTGCAATCAACCTGCGATTTCCTGCGGGACGGCATGGGACTGGCTGAAACCGAGACGTCGCTGCACAGCCCTCTACACGAGGCGCTTTGGGCCCTGCCCGGCGCGACGAAGAAAAGTTGTCTGTTTCTTGCCGGTGACGTGTTGCTGGAAGTCGTGCAATACCTGGAACCACGCGGCAAGGCCTGGCCCGAAGGCTATCGCCTCAGCGACCAGGGCATCCTCAATGTGGCCTTCGGTGCGCACAACAAACAGGACATGGTGGCCGTTTACCGTCGTGCCTGCGCCGCTGGCGCACAACCGAACTGTCGCCCCGTGCACCTTCCGCTATTCAATGTCGGCGTGGTTTACCTCAACGATCCGCAAGGATTTTCTTATGAGGTCCTTTGGCTGAAGCCTGGCAAGGCTGACCGTGCCTGGGGTTTCGAGCCGCTGCCGCAAGCGCGTCGGCCTGCGCCGGGCGCGCTCGGAGGGACGCTGGTCAAGCGCCTGAAACCTTACATCGAACGTTGCTGAGTCGCGCGCCCCGACTCACTCTAATTAATTACACAGGTGTTTGCATGGCCATCCCTGAACTGAAAAACAAAAAAATCCTCATCACCGGAGCCGGCTCCGGCATTGGTCGGGCGACGGCGCTGGCGTTCGCCCGGCGTGGCGCCTACATCATCGCCACCGACATCAACCCGCAAGCGTTGAGTGCCGTCGAGCTGGAGATGACCGACCTCGGTGCATCCTGCCTGGTGCAGGTACTGGACGTTTCGAGCGAAAGTGCGATGAAGACGTTTGCCGAGCAGGTGCATCTGACCCTCGGCCCTCTCGATGTACTGATCAATAACGCGGGTATCGGCTACCTCGGCCAGTTTCTCAAGAGCGATCTGGCCCACTGGCAACGGGTGATGGATATCAACCTGATGGGGGTGGTGCATGGTTGCTATCACTTCATCCCGCAGATGATCCAGGCGGGTGGCGCGCGCCATGTACTGAACATCGCCTCGGCGGCCGGCATTTATCCATCGCCGACCATGGCCGCTTATGCCGCCTCGAAACACGCCGTGTTCGGCTTCAACGAAGTGCTGAAGATGGAACTGGCCGGAACTCAGGTAGGCGTCACCACGGTGTGCCCGGGCATCATTAATACGCCCATCACCCAGTCGCGCAGCAATATCTCGCCTTCGGTCAGCGATGCCCAGCTCAACCGGCTGCAAGCCTATTACAAGGCCAAGGGCTGCGCCCCGGAGCTGGTCGCGGAAGGCATGGTGCGCGCCGTGCAAAAAGGCCAGGACCTGTTGCTGGTCGGGCCATTCGCCAAACTGATTTTCAACATCAAGCGTATTTCCCTTGGGCTGATGCGCCGGATCGTTCTCAACGACGCGCGCAAAATCGGTTATCTGTGACCCTTGGTTGCCCCCCGGCCATGGGGGGCGCCGCATTATCGAGAGTCCTCTAGCCTGTGAGCCTGACCGAACTCGGTCGGCACAGCACGAGGCCTCCTGTATGTTGACTTTCGACCCCAACTCCCAAGGCTTGCACCTTATGGCCAAGCCGGTCGGGCCGATCTGCAACCTCGATTGCAGCTATTGCTTTTATCTGGAAAAAGAACAGCTGTTCCCGCCCCGCGAGCGCTTCCGTATGCCCGACGAAGTGCTGCGTGCGTATGTGCAGCGTTACATCGCGGCGCAGAACAGCTCTGAAGTGGAATTCACCTGGCAAGGTGGTGAGCCGACGCTGTTGGGGCTGGATTTTTTTCAGCGGGCGGTCGCTTATCAGCGTCAGTTCGCCGATGGCAAGATCATCCGCAATACCCTGCAGACCAATGGCACCCTGCTCGATCACGAGTGGTGCGCCTTTCTCGCCCACGAAAACTTCATGGTCGGCCTCAGCCTCGACGGGCCGCGCGAGGTCCATGACCTCTATCGGCCAGACAAACGTGGCCGCTCCAGCTTCGACGACGTGATGCGCGGTCTCGGACTGCTCAAGCAGCATGGAGTGGAATTCAATGTGCTGGTTACCGTAGCCCGTGATGTTGCGAAGTATCCATTAGAGATTTATCGCTTTCTCAAGGCTGAAGGGGTCCGGCACATTCAGTTCAACCCGGTGGTGGAGCGCCAGCCCGGCGCTCCTGAAATCAAGCAAGGTATGAGCTTCGCCACGCCACCGGAACTGCGATTACACGCCGTTCCCGAAGTTTCTGTGGTGACCTCGCAAAGTGTCGAGCCCGACAGCTATGGCGATTTCCTCATCGCGATCTTCAACGAATGGGTATGCAAGGACGTTGGCGACATCCATGTGATGAACTTCGAGTGGGCGCTGGCTTCCTGGTGTCAGTTGGCGCCGTCGGTGTGCCTGTTCAGCCCGCGTTGTGGCAAGGCCGCGATTGTCGAGCATGACGGCAGCGTGTATTCGTGCGATCACTTCATGTACCCGGAATATAGACTGGGTAACATCCAGACCGACGATCCCGCCACCCTGCTCGCCTCCCCCGCCCAACAAGCATTCGGCGCGGCCAAGGAGCAAACGCTTCCGGCCATGTGCCTGCAATGCGACTACCGTTTCGCCTGCCATGGCGAGTGCCCGAAGAACCGCTTCATGACGGCGCCCAATGGCGAACCCGGGTTGAACTACCTGTGCCCGGGCTACAAGAAGTACTTCCGCCATTTGACGCCCTACATGAATGCCATGGCCCAATTGATCAGCCACAACCAGCCGGCTTCGCTGATCATGCAGGCCTTCAGCGGCCCACTCCTCGTACCGCTTGATCGCTAAAACACCGCAGGTCTCAATCTTGTTCAGGACGCGACAACCGTCGAAAAAAAAGCCCGGCATGCAGTGCACTGCATGCCGGGCTTCTTTTTGCGTTGAATCAGTTGGCTTTTCTGAGCAGGAAGTGCGATAGCGCCGGGATCAGCACCAGTGCACCGATCATGTTCCAGATGAACATGAAGGTCAGCAGGATGCCCATGTCGGCCTGGAACTTGATCGGCGACCAGGCCCAGGTGATGACGCCCGCTGCCAGCGTGATACCCACCAGGGCCACGACTTTGCCGGTGAAGGCGACGGAGTTCTTGTAAGCCTCGGTCAAGGACAGACCGGCACGTTGCTGCGCCAGTTGCACGCTCAACAGGTACAACGCGTAGTCCACGCCGATGCCCACACCCAGGGCAATCACCGGCAACGTGGCCACCTTCACCCCCATGCCCAGCCAGACCATGAGAGCCTCGCAGAGAATCGAGGTCAGCATCAACGGCACCACCGCCACGACCACGGCACGCCAGCTGCGGAAGGTGATGAAGCACAACACGATGACCGCGCCGTACACGTAGAACAGCATGGTGCGGTTGGCTTCGCGCACGACGATATTGGTCGCCGCTTCGATCCCCGCACTGCCAGCGGCGAGCATGAACTGGCGATCGCCATTGCTGTGTTCCCGGGCGAACTGATCAGCAATCTTCACCACATGATCGAGGGTTTCGGCCTTGTGATCGGCAAGGTAAGCCACCACTGGCATCATCGAGCATTCGTTATTGAACAGCTCAGGGTTGTTGACCGAGGCTTGTTGCGCGCCGTAATTAAGTACGTCCTGATTGCGCGCGATGGTCAGCATCTTCGGGTTGCCCTCGTAAGAGCCCGCCGTAATCTGCCGCACGGCATTGACCAGCGACACCGTGGTTTGCACGCCCGGCTGTTGCTGCAGCAACCAGCCGAGGCGGTCGGCCTCGACCAGGGTTTCGTACTTCAGGCAGCCTTCGCTGGCGGTTTTGATCATCACGGCGAACTGGTCGCTGGAGAGCGAGTAATTGGCGGTAATGTAAGCGTTGTCGCGATTATAGCGCGAGTCCGAACGCAGCTCGGGTGCGCCGGGGTCGAGGTCACCGATCTTCAGATGAGTGCTGACCATAAATCCGCCGACTGCCAGCAGGCCCGCCACAACGACTGCACCGGTTGCCCAGCGACGCTCGGTGAAGCGGTCGAGGAAACTCCAGAGATTGCCCAGGCCCTTGCCCTGTAACTCCTTGCCTTCCTGGCGCAGGGTACGGGCTGCCGCCTTACGGCTCACCCCGCAATAAGACAACAGCACCGGCAACAACACCAGGTTGGTGAAGATCAGCACCGCCACGCCAATGCTGGCGGTAACGGCCAGGTCCTGGATCACCGGAATGTCGATCAGCATCAGCACGGCGAAGCCGACGGCGTCAGCAAGCAGTGCGGTCAGGCCGGCGAGGAACAGGCGGCGGAAGGTATAGCGTGCAGCTACCAACTGATGGGTGCCGCGTCCGACGTCCTGCATGATGCCGTTCATCTTCTGCGCGCCGTGGGACACACCGATGGCGAAGACCAGGAACGGCACCAGGATCGAAAAAGGATCAAGGGCATAGCCCAATAGCGTGACCAGGCCGAGCTGCCAGGCCACCGCGATGACCGAACAGAGGATCACCAGCGTGGTGCTGCGCACGCAGCGGGTAAAGAAGAAAATGATAGCGGTCGCGATCAACGCGGCGGCGGCGAAGAACATCATCACCTGCACCAGACCGTCGATCAGGTCACCGACCAGCTTGGCGAAACCGATCACACGGATCTTGATCGGGCCTTTGCCCTCTTCAGCGGCAACGTGTACCGCGCTGTTGCCAGCAAACTCAAACCTAGTGCGCAGCTGCTCTTCGAGCACGCGCGAAAAAGCATGGTAGTCGATGGCTTCGCCCGTGACCGGGTCCTTCTCCAGCAACGGTACAAAGATCATGCTCGACTTGAAGTTGTTGCCGACCAGGCTGCCGATGATGCCCGAGCGGGTAATGTTTTGCCGCAGTTGCTCGACGCCCTTGGCCGAGCCGTCATAGGCGTCCGGCATCACCGGCCCGCCCTGGAAACCCTCCTCGGTCACTTCAGTCCAGCGTACAGAGGGGGTCCACAACGACTTCATCCAGGCCCGGTCAACGCCTGGGGTTATGAACAAGGTGTCGTTGACTTGCTTGAGTACCTCAAGGTATTTCGGATCGTAGATGTCGCCTTCGCTGTTCTCTACCACCACCCGCACCGCATTACCCAGCCCGCGCAGGGACTGACGGTTGTCCAGGTAGTTCTGGATAAATGGCTGGCTCTGCGGCAGCATCTTTTCGAAGCTGGCCGTAAGCGTCAGCCGGGTGGCCGCGAAGTAACCGAGCAGGAGGGTTACCACCAGGCAGGTCAGCACTACCAGCAAGCGATTGTTGAAGATCAGGCGTTCGAGCAGGTTACCGGAGCGTGCATCGAAGCCCTTGAGCTCCTTGACCACCGGCATCGTATCGAGTTCGTAGGTACCCATATCGGTTCTTGTCTCTTTTGTTATACGCAAGTGGGCTTATTCGAGAGGCAGTTGACGCAGGCCACGTGCACCGGCGAGCACCAGTGCTCCCGAAGCCGATACCTGGGCCGCGGCCACCGGTGCCAGGCCATTTTGTGGCTGCAATTTGAAACTGACGCCGTCGTCAACGCTGACCAGCACGTGACCGGCCTGGCTGAGCAGGACGATTCGCCCATCGGTTGTAACGGTACTGGCGGTGATGCTCAAAGGCAGGCCGAGCTCGACCTTGCTCCAGCTGACGCCGCCATCGACACTGCGGTACGCATTTCCGCGCAGGCCGAAGACCAGCACTGCACCGGGTTTGCCGGTGACGCCGAAAAAGGTGCCGTTGTACGGTGTAGGGATGGCGTTGAAACGCTCGGCTACCGGGTCGAGCTTGAGCACCAGGCCTTGTTCGCCGACGATGAACAGCTCATTGCCGACGGGACGCAACGCATACAGGTTCAGCGCAGCAGGATTTTCTGTGCGATCAAGCCAGGGGCTCCAGTGTTGACCACCGTCGTCGGTGCGAAAAATCAGGTTGAAGGCCCCGACGATGTAGCCGACGCGATCGCTTTCGAACCAGACATCGAGGAACGGTTTATCCGCGCCCTCGTCGCTCATGCGCTGGGCCTCGGCGACCCGTGTTTGCAAGTCGCTGTTCTCAGGCTGTGCGGCGGCCATTCGCTGGTAGTACGCGAGCATAACCGGGCCGACCTGACGCCCATCAAACTGGCGGATCCAGGTTTGGCCCGCGTCACTGCTATGCAGCACTACCCCGTCATGCCCAACGGCCCAACCTTGGAGTGGCGTTGGAAAATGCACGGCAACCAGATCAGAGCTGACCGGTACGTTAGCCTGCTGCCAGTGCACACCGGCATCGTCAGAGTAAAAAATATGGCCGCGTTGACCGACGGCAATCAAACGCTCTCCGGCAGCCGCCAGCCCCGTGAAAATATCGTGCACGGCCTTTTCCGTCTGGATCGCCGGTTTGTCGAGCGTATCGATAAAGTCCGCCGCGACGACAGCTTTGCCAAAAGGCAGTGTCAGCGCCGAACCCAGTGCAATGAGCTTTATCCAATTCGAGAATTTCATAGGGGGTTCCAGGATAAAAAAGCCACCGGAAGGCGTACTGCCTCCCGATGGAAATACCTCTATGGCGGTCGGTTAACGGATACCCGCGCCGGCCAGCGACTCCGGTGCCCACTGGGCTTTGGAAAGCGGCTCGATGTACTTGACGCCGCCATAGGGGCCATAGATGCCGAGGATGTTGTAATTCCCGGAGACGAAGTCGTAGAACATGTGGTTGTCCGAGTTAGGCGCCTGCACGTCATAGCTGTAGGCCATGTGCGCGAAAGCACCGCGGTAGAGCTTGCCATTGGCGTCGTATTCGTCAGAGGCCAGGGCGATCCAGCTGTCTTCGTCGAGGTAGAAGGTGCGCTTGTTGTAGATGTGGCGCTTGCCCGGCTTCAGCGTCGCCTCGACCACCCAGACACGGTGCAACTCCCAACGTACCAGGTCGGGGTTGACGTGGTTCGGCGTGGTGATGTCGGCCGCCTTCTCGTGATAGTTGAGCTTGTAGGTGTTGTACGGAACGATCATCTCCTTCTTGCCCACCAGCTTGAAGTCGTAGCGATCCAGCGCCCCGTTGAACACCCAGGCGTCGTCATAGGTCGAGCTGCCGGCCGAGCCCGGGTTCGGGGTGTCATAGGCAATGTCCGGCGCCAGTTTCACCCGCCGTTGACCCGGCAGGTATTGCCAGCCGCGACGCTCCTGCTTCAACGGGTTGACCGCGTCCTGCACCAGGATCGCTTCACCGGCGCGACGGGCCGGTCCCTGGTAATAGAGTTTGGTCTTGAAGTAGATGTCGCTCTCTTTGGCCGGCGTGGTACGGGCCGGGTCGTACAGCGGGTACTCGAGATACGCATTGCCGGTGGTGGCCAGGCTCGCGTGACCGGAAGAGTCGACGTTCCAGGAATCGTACTTCAAGTTCGTGGCGTGCCCCTGGTAGCGCAACAAGTGATTCCACATGGCTTCATAGCCATCGTTGGGGATCGGAAACGGCACGCCCGGCAAGGAATTTTCCAGGGCCACACCGCCCTCGAGGGACTTGGTTCCTACGGCATTCTTCGCAGTGTTATCGAGCAGTCTTTGCGGCAAGGCCACGGTGCGATGGGTCGGGTAGACATCGACGCGGAACGTCGGATAACGCTTAAGCAGTTCCTGGGTTGAAGCCGTCAACTTGCTGGAAAACTCACCAGCATTTTTCCCGGTGATCACCACCTTCGGCTTTTCCGCCTCGAACGGGTCGGGACGCATGGAACTGCCCTTCTGAAACGAGGCCGGCGGCGTGGTCAGGCCGCCGGTGTAGGCCGGGATGCTGCCGTCGGCGTTGCCTGCCTTCTCGGCGCCAACGCCGGTCAGGGTGGTACCGAGCTTCGCCGCCTGGTCAGGGGATACGGCCGCGTGCGCGCCGCCGGCGACGGCCAGCGTCAAAGTGGTGGCCAGTAAAGTTTGAGCGAATTTCATAGGGTCTCTCCTGTTGCTGAGCAACGGTTCGATCAGATAGTCGTTTTGAATGTGAAAGTGACCATGCCGCGATCCTTGAGCTGCGATGGAGTGCCGCCGAAGGCGGTGGTTTGACCGGGCACGCAGTTGTATTGCCCGTTGGCGCCCGGTGCGGCGCCGTCTCCCTGACTGCCAGCGTTGCCTGGCGAACTGCAGGTATCGAAAGGACCGAAGTTGTCCACGTACTTCAGGTCGAAGCGATACTGGCTGCGCACATCCATGCCGACGCCGACCGAATAGCTGCCAGCGTCCTCATTACCGCCCAACTGCACGGCGGAGTTGCCATTGAGGCCGACGTTGTAGGTCATCGGCATGTACATATCGATGCCAGGGAACACCTGGTACCAGGTCGGGTTGAAGTTGACGCCGAGGATGTAGTTGTCCTTGGTGACCTTGTCGGTGCCGTGGTACCAGTCCTCGCCCTTGAACAGTTGCTTGTTCTCGGTCACGTCCAGCCAGCGGCTATAGCCGAGCTCGACCAGCAACGATGAACTGTCCCACAGTGGCGTGTCGCCAAAGGTGGTCAAGCCGTTGAGCACCGCATGCACGGTGTTGCCGCGGGCCACACCGTTTTCGCCGTTGAAACTGCCGATGAATCCTGGCAATCCCGCGGCGGCCGCCGCCGGGCTGACACTGCCCGGCACGCTGGCCAAGGGCATGTTTTCGCGGTAGTTGAGGTCGAACCCGACGCTGACCCCGGCGATGCTTTTCGACAGGCTGATGCCATAGATATCGATGTCATCGACGTAGAACTGGTTGTAGCTGCCGATGTTGCCCGAGATCAATTGCGCCGGGCCGACAGCGGTCGGCTGCAGGGCCAGGTTCGGCAAGATGTCGGAGGTGTTGCGGTAGTAGAAGCCGAGGGTGCCGTCCAGCCATTCCGGGCTCCACTTGGCCATCAAACCGAAGTCGCCATGCTTGTCCGGAGTGAAGGTATGGCCATTGTTCAGGCGCAGAAACTGATTGGCGCCCAATGGACCGGGCGTACCAAAGCGGGGATTTTGTGCACCAATCAACGACAGGTTGTGCCCACCATTCTGAATGCCATCGTTGAAGCCAAGGTACGTGCCGGACTCCGGCAGGCGTGCGGCATCCCAGTCGAGGAAGTACTGCGCCGCGAGAGTCAGTTCAGGGTTGACCGTGAAGCTGGTGGACAATTGGTTACGCGGAATGAACAACTCCTTGGCCTCGGTGCCTGGCACCGTCAGCGCTTTAGTAATGTCCAGACCGGACTGGCCGTAGCTGTTGCCATGGGCAAAGGACAGGATGCTTTCACCCCAGTACTGGGTGTGCTTGCCGAGCTTGGCGCTGAGCATCGACTCTTCGCCGACTTCAGTGCTGCCAAACACAAAGGCATCGAGAATCTCGGCTGATGGACCGTTGTAGTAGCGATCGACGTAACCACTCACATGGCGTGAGTCTGGAACCCCGTTGTTGAGCTGGTTGGTCGCCGCGTTGTCGCTACCGACATTGTCATAGGCGTGGTCGTACCAGCTGTTGGCACTGACGCGAAAACCGGCCTTTTCCTTGTAAACCACGTCCAGTTCGGACAGCACATCCAGGCGCTGGGACACTGCACTGCCCGAAGAGAAGTTGCGGTCCCCGTCGTTGTTGTTCCATGAATTGGCCAGTTTGCCGTTGGGGCTTTCGACCCGCTGGGCATAGTTGAACTTGAAGGTATTGTCGAAACGCACCGACAGGTCTTCATTACCCGTATCGATTTCCACGGCATGCACCGGAGCGATTCCCAGCCCGGCAAGGATCGCGGACGCCAATAGCCCTTTACGCAGGTTTGCGTGGCAGATCTTATTGTTGTTCATCTAACTGGCTCACCTTCTCTATGGTTCACGAAAAAGTCATGCATTGCATCGACAGGGCTCTGTCCTCAGGTGCGCTGCAGAATGGTTACCGATACAGAGCGGCCAAGCGCCGCGCTGTGTTGCAGTGCCGTGCGGGCACCGTTCAATTGCCCGGCCGGGGCCGTACCACGCAGTTGCCAGACCAACTCGGCAATCTGTGCCAGCCCCGTTGCACCGGGTGCATGACCGCGACCGAGCAGCCCCCCCGAGGGGCAGACAGCAATCTGTGCGCCGCGGGCGTTGCGGCGTTCGTGCACGAATGTGTCGATCTGGTCTTCCTCGCACAAACCCAGAGCGGCGCTGCACACCATGAAGTCGCCGACACTCTGATCGTGCAACTCGACCACTTCGATTTCGTCGGCGCCTAGCCCGGCGCGCTCGTAGGCTTGTTGGGCGACGCGACGGGTTGCGGCACGGCCCAGCACATCAAGCACATTTGCGGACTCCTGTTCGCAAGCGGTATCACTGCCACGCACACTGGCCAGAACCGCAATTCCGCCACGGGCGCCATAACGCGCAATGAATGCCGGAGTACAGAGCAAGACCGCCGCCGCCCCGCAAGCCGGTGGGCAGAGATAGGGCGCCAGCCAGTCATCGCGATCCGAAGAGCGATTTGTTACAGCAAAGGGATTGCACCGTGCCTGAGCCCTGGCATGACTGATCACCCGCTCGAAGCTACTTTCGGCTATCGCCATTCGGGTCAACAGCCAGCTTGTCTGGGCGGCGAATAACGCGGCCGGATGCTGGCGGCGCTCGAGAAATGCCGTTGGAAGGCTTGCGTAGTCGGCGCTGCCCCAGTCCTGCACTGACATTTCGTCCAGGCCGAAGAAGGCCCGATTGGAGATTCCCACTGGCATGCGTTCGAAACCCAAGGCCAGTGCGCATTCGACCTCACCGGACAGCACGCTGTTACGGGCCAGTTGGAATGCGCTGCTGGCGGATACGCAGCCATCGCTGATAAAGAAAATCGGAATGCCGGTGAGGCCGATTTGCGCCAGCACTTGCTCTGCGCTGCCGGCCTCGTTGTGCACACAAGAACAGAACACCTGGTCGACCAGATCGAAGTCGATGCGCGCGTCTTCGAGCACCGAGCGAATCGCCCGGCCTGCGAGCGAAGCGGCGCTATCGCGAGCGCTCAACGGGACGAACGGGGCCATGCCCACCCCCGCAATCAGCACTCTTTGACTCATAGCCTGCTCCTCGATAGCCGGAACGCGCCGGCAAGTCTTTTGTCGATAGATGTTGTGACGCATCGCTACACCAGACGGGATAACCCCATCGGGAGCAGAACCTCACAACCTGGAACTCAGACTATTGCGTCACTGACAGCCAGCCGCCCCCATCGAAGAGGGGGGCATGGATTCAGGTGGGGGGGTTTTTGAGAGGAGGAGTTGTAGAAAGGGTGATGGCTGGGTGTTATCCAGCCGACTCGAGGATACCCAACATGTAAGCGCGGTCCACGACATGCTTGCGAGTGCCTGCCTGGAATTTTCCAAAGAGGTTTTTCAAGTGCCACTTCACGGTTTCTTCACCAACATGCAACGCCTGGGCAATCTGCTTGTTCGACAGGTTGCGTGCGAGCAGCTGCAAGACTTCTCGCTCCTTGGGTGTAAGCAGGCGGCTGGGTGAAACAGAGCTTGGTGGGGGCTCTGGGCGCACTACCGGACCTGCGTGAAGCGAGGCCTGCATTGCCGGTCTGGTCGTTTCGCTTGTGACCATTTTCGACCACTTGACCAGTTCGGGATGGGTATCCTGAACAATGCGCTGCAGGCCATATTCCTCGGCCAGACTGATGGCTTCCAACAAGCAGGAAAGTCCGTCCCCTCCTGATTCTCTGAGTGCCAGTGCCTTGAGCAGTTTGATCTGAACGATCTCACGACCACGCCGCAGGCTCTCGGCAGTCTTGTTAACATTGGACAGTGCATCGAGTAAGGTCTGCCAGTCGCGCTGCACAAGAGCGACATAGGCACCGGCCAGTCCGACCACCAAACCAAGCTCCGGCCCAAGCAAACCGCGTTGTTCACGGGCAACGTCCGGGACTGACTCGTCCAAACGTCGCCACAGAGCCTGACAGGTATCGACCCGGCCTTGCAGAGCGTGCATTCGAATCTGCTCACCCAGCGCCACCAGGCAGAAGCGGACAATGCCACGGTCCTCGCCGAGCGCGAACAGAGCGTCCAGCAAGTCTTCGCCACGATGAGGCTGGCTTTGCAGCACAGCCAGGCGCGCGGCAGTGAGAAAGCCCATCTCGATCGCATCCGGCGAAGCCAGCCGCTCGACGATATCCAGCCGGTTGGCCAGCACGGTCGCGGCCTCCTGAATTTCGTCGTGTTCGAGCAGCGCAGTGGCCAGACTGGTGGCCAGCGCAACCGCCACAGGGCTACGTCGACCGATGTCCTGCTCGGCACACAACAAGCTATTTCGCAGCGCGCTTATGGCTCGCAAGATGCGCCCTTCGCTCAGGTAGCTCATGCCCACCACCCATTCACCGAACCCGCGAATGGCATCGAGCCCTGGGGTCCAATCGTAGTGTGGCGCCCGCTGGACGATGCGCCGGGCTTTCTCCGGATGCCCTTGGAACAGCATCAGCCGGGCGATTTGATTGGCGATGATGGCTTGCAGTTTGATCGACACGGACCGCGGTGCCTCAACCCAAGGCCCTATGATGGCCAATATCTCATCGGGGCGGTCGGCAAAGTACGCCGCAGCGCCCGCTATCGCTGCAGCTTCGCAATGCGTTTCCGCATCGGCGGTCGGATCCTGCTGGAGATGTGCGATCAGCTTCGCCGCCTCGACATGTCGGTCGCTCATAGCCAGAGACCAGGCCGCAGCCAGACACATGCGCGGGCGGGATTCCACTTCTTGCGCCGGGAGCTTCTCGACCCACTCCAACACCCGGCTGAATTGGCCACGCAACATGATCTCGTACAGGCATTGTTCGACCATCTCGTAGGTCTGAGTGGTATGCCCGGCCAACAGGTATTGTCGCGCCGCTTCTTCGAACAACGCATGTTCCTCCAGCCAGATTGCAGCTCGCTCATGGAAAGTCTGGCGCTGCATCAGGGACAAATCGGAAAACCGCCCGAGGAGGAACTCTCTGGCCAAAGGATGAATACGCACCCATTCGCTGTTGACGCTTTCAACGAAAATTGGCGTCGAACCGCAAAGCTCGAGCAGCGTTTCGCCTGCCCGCTCATTGTGTGTGAGCGCAATGCAGAGAGAAGGATTAACCATCTCCAACAGGGCGATGCATGTGAGGAAGTCAACCTGTTCGACAGGCAGACGGACGACCAGGCTATCAACGAAATAACGCTGGATATCGCCCGAGCAGGCCGACAATTGTTCGACGGCCGCGCCCAGGTTTGGGCTTTTCTCGATCGCAGCAATCGCCAGCTGCAGCCCCAGTGGCCAGCCTTCGGTGATTTCCTGCAAGCGTACACAGAGGTCCGGGTCGATGCGCGCACCGAAACGGTTGCTGAGAATAGTCACGGTTTCCTCGGTACGAAAACGCAGCAAATCGGCCGCTATCGCGACGTACAAACCCCGTGCAAGCAGGTCTGCCACCTGCAGGCTCAAGCGACTGCGCGAGGCCATGATAATGCGCAAATTAGCCGGGGCGTTGTGCAGCAGGTAGGCCAGTGATTGACGAACGGTTACCTCGGGGAGTGCATCCGCCTCGTCGAGCATCAATATGGTTTCACTGCCAAGGTCGGCGACTTCCGCCAGCCAGCCCGTCAATCCTTCCAGCTCATCCCGGCCCGGCATGCGTTCGAAAGAACCGGCGAAAGACTGGCGGCCACTGCCGATGGCCATGGCTGCCATCAGCCCCTGGACAAAGCGGGGACCATCGTCATGACTGTCCAGCGTCAACCAGGCGACCACCGCCCCCCGCGAAAGGAACTCCCTGCGCCACTGGGTCAGCAGAAACGTCTTGCCGAATCCGGCCGGGGCATGGACCGCAATCGCCACCTTGTCCGAAAGCTCTGGGCCGCCAATGCTGAGTCGCTCACGCACCTGTGCAGTTTTCGGGCTTCGAGGTGGGGTGGTCTTGAGGACTAGCTCGGGCTCTATGCGATCCATATTGGCAATTCCTCTCTGCAGCCCAGCCCACTGCGAGACAGAGACGGGGAAGCGATGGCTACTGGCATCAATGCCTTCTCAGAGTGCTCTTGCATAGGTCATGAAAGAGGCATAAGCATTTTGCCGCTCTAACCAATGTAGTAGGTCGCAAGCGCGACGACTACTTCACTCCCCGCTTAACTCTCCTCTGCTAAACGATAGTCCCGGAACTGCTCGCGCAATTTCATTTTTTGCAGTTTTCCGGTTGCCGTGTGCGGCAATTCGCTAACGTAGGCGACATCCGAAGGCAACCACCACTTTGCCACCCGGGTTTCAAGGAAGTTCAGCAGCTCTTCCTTGCAGGCTACCTTGCCGGGTTTTAGCACCACTATCAGTAGTGGCCGCTCCTGCCATTTAGCATGGGGAATACCGATAACGGCCGCCTCGGCCACCGCTGGGTGACCGACGGCGGCGTTCTCCAGGTCGATCGAGGAAATCCACTCGCCACCGGACTTGATGACATCCTTGGCCCGATCGGTGATCTGCATGTAGCCATCTGGATCGATAGTGGCGATATCACCGGTATCGAGCCAACCGGCGTCATCGAGGATTGGCCCGCCCTCGCCCCGGAAATACTCGCTGGCGATCCAGGGGCCCTTGACTAGCAGATGACCGGAGGCCTTGCCGTCACGGGATAATTCGACGCCTTCTTCATCGACGATCTTCATGGAAACACCGAACATCGCCCGCCCCTGTTTGGCCTGCAGGTCAAGCCGTTCGGCCAGCGAAGCATCGCGGTGTCTGGGCAGCAGGTTGCAGACGGTGCCGAGTGGCGACATCTCGGTCATGCCCCAGGCTTGCATTACGCGCGCACCAAAACGGAGTTCGAAGAACTCGATCTGAGCTCTTGGTACTGCCGATCCGCCGATCACGACGCGGTTCAGGCAGAGGTCGGTCGCGGGGTCCAAACCACGGGTCTCGACGTGCTGCTGTAACATCATCCATACCGTGGGCACGCCCAGCGCCAGGGTCACCTGCTCGGTCCGCATCAGTTCGTAGATACTCTCACCATCCAGCGCCGGCCCTGGCAGAACCAGCTTGGCACCGCTCATAGCCCCGGCATAAGGCATGCCCCAAGCGTTGACGTGGAACATCGGCACGACCAACAGGGCTGAGTCCGCCACCGACAGACCAAAGCCGTCCTGAGTACACAGTGCCAGAGAGTGCAAAATTGAGGATCGATGCGAGTACAGCACGCCCTTTGGATTACCCGTCGTGCCCGAGGTGTAGCACAGTGACGAGGCCGTCATTTCATCAAGCACTGGCCAAGAGAACTCGCTACTCTGGCCCTGGATCAAGTCCTCGTAGCACAACAGGTTGGGCACCTCGATAGCCGGCATCCGGCTGCGATCGGTCAGGGCAATGAACGCTTTGACGGTCTTCATCTTCGGCGCAATCTGCTCGACCAGCGAGGCGAACGACAGGTCGAAAAACAGATACTGGTCTTCAGCGTGGTTGGCGATGAATTCCACCTGTTCCGGGAACAAACGCGGGTTGATGGTATGCAGAACGGCGCCCATGCCCGACACACCGAAATACATCTCCATATGGCGATAACCGTTCCAGGCCAGGGTACCGATCCGCTCGCCTGGCTGTAGGCCAAGCGTGGTCAGGGCATTGGCTAGCTGTTTGGCACGCCGGCCAATATCCGTGTAGGAACAGTTATGCATCGGCCCTTCGACCGTGCGCGAAGCAATTTCGCTGTGCGGATGAGCCCTGAGCGCATGCTCAAGAACCGATGAAATCAGCAGTGGTTGATCCTGCATCAAGCCCAGCATGGCTTTGTGCTCCAGTCATATTGTTGTTTGAGTGCAGCCAGACGGCATGACGTGTTCGCCAAAACCGCATCGCTTGTGGACCGGGTAAGAATAGGGGCTCGCCCCCATGGTTTTACCCCCAGTGACGAGGGGGTAGATGCAATTTGGTGACGGCTGGAATCGCCCCCCTCACCAAGAGGGGGGTATTTATTGCAAGGGCGTCCACTATGGGGGTAGCACTCAAACACCCCCTAAGGCGCACAGCTAGTCGGCAGTCATGATCTGCTTGTGAAAAAAATCACAAAAGGTATTACCCCTGGAGAGGTAGTACCGGACGAACGCCGATGCTGTGCCACCTGTATGACTACGAGGTATACACATGGCTGAATACAAAGCGCCCCTGCGCGATATGCGCTTCGTCCTCAATGAAGTATTCGAGGTCGCCAAACTCTGGGCCGAGCTGCCAGCGCTGGCCGAGACCGTTGATGCGCAAACGGTCGAAGCCATTCTCGAAGAAGCCGGCAAGGTCACCAGCAAAAGCATCGCACCCCTGAGCCGTGCCGCTGACGAAGAAGGTTGCCACTGGGCGG